>NZ_ABCK01000016.1 GCF_000170755.1 Lentisphaera araneosa HTCC2155 | reverse complement strand
AACTTGGCAAAAGACTCCTGCTGCCTTGTGGACTGGAGCCCCTCAAGAAGTTCAGGATATCCTCGTTCCAGCTATCGACGGTTACTACCGCGACAAGCCGAGTGTTCAACGCGACGAAGGCTTACGCTCCTGTGGCATTGCCGCTCAAACCATTATGCTTGCAGCCAAAGAAATGGGTTACGATTCCTGCCCCATGGATGGTTTCGATTTCGATGCCGTAGGAAAACTCATTAATTTACCTGAAGATCATATCATCTCCATGTGTATTGCCATTGGTAAAGGGACAAAAGAACCTTGGCCACGTCCAGGTAGTTTTGATTACGAAGAAGTCGTGATTGAAAACCGCTTTTAATAAATATCATTTTGAATAGAAAAGCCGAATTAACCTTCGGCTTTTCTTTTGTGTGTGACAGCCTGCTACTAAGAACTGTGTCATTGCCTGAACATATTGTCACACCCAAAAAGACTCCACTCTTCACAAAAAGACATAATCAATTAAGAATTAAGAATTTAAAATTAATAATGAGTCACTGGCACCAATCCTTTTCTATAATGAATCAAATAATTTAAAGGAAACATTATGGACATCAATCATTTTACTGAAAAGTCACGCGAGGCTTTAGCTGCGGCTCAAAGCTTAGCTACTGAATTACAGCATCAACAACTCGATGTTGAGCACTTCGTTTATGCCCTTCTTCATCAAGAACCGAGCCTTGCTGCCCGCATTATTGACCGCTGCAATGCGAAGTCCGCAGATTTTACCGCTGTGTTAAAACAAGGCCTCGATGCAAGAGGCAAACTCTCAAATCCAAGCGAAGTTTATTTTTCTTCACGTATCACTCCCTTTATAAGTAAGGCGGAAAAAGAAGCGAAAAAATTGGATGACACCTACTTGAGTGCAGAACATTTTCTACTTGCGAGTACTCACGAAAGTAAAAACAGTGATATAGGTAAAGTCTTAAATCAATTTGATATCAATCACAAAAGTTTAAAGGAGGCCTGTATGAGTGTACGTGGTGGACAAAAATGTGACTCTCCCAATCCCGAAAATACTTACGAAGCACTCGAGAAATATGGCTCTGATCTCGTTGAGTTAGCGCGTAGTGGCAAACTCGACCCCGTTATTGGCCGCGATACTGAAATTCGCTCTATCGTTCGGATCCTGTCTCGAAAAACCAAAAACAACCCGATCCTCATTGGTGAAGCTGGCGTTGGTAAAACAGCTATTATCGAAGGCCTCGCTCAACGTATTGTTCGTGGCGATGTCCCCGAAGGACTCAAAGATAAAACTATTTTCTCTTTAGATATGACCGCACTCATGGCAGGCGCCAAGTTCCGTGGCGACTTCGAGGAACGACTCAAGGCCGTTCTCAAAGAAATTAAAAGTGCCGACGGTCAAATCATCCTCTTCATTGATGAAATTCACACCATTGTCGGTGCGGGTAAAACCGAGGGTTCATCCGATGCGGGCAATATGCTCAAACCCATGCTTGCCCGTGGTGAACTCTACTGCATTGGTGCCACAACTCTTGACGAACACCGCAAATACATCGAAAAAGACGCTGCACTCGAACGTCGCTTCCAACCCGTCATGGTCGATGCTCCCAATGTGGAAGACACCATCTCTATTCTCCGTGGGCTCAAAGAACGCTTCGAAGTTCACCATGGCGTCAAAATTGCGGACACCGCACTCGTGGCAGCCGCAACACTTTCCGATCGCTATATTTCAGATCGTTTCTTACCGGACAAAGCTATTGACCTCATGGATGAAGCCTGTGCTTCCATTCGTACCGAGATTGACTCCATGCCCGCGGAATTAGATGAAATTACCCGTAAAATCATGCGACTAGAAATTGAAGAAGTCGCTCTCAAAAAGGAAAAAGATAAAGCTTCTAAAGAACGTCTGCAACAATTGCGCAAAGAACTCGCTGATCTTCAGGAGAGTTCTTCCACTATGCGCGCCCAATGGCAGAAAGAAAAAGAAGCCATTCAAGCCGTGAGTAATAAACGTGAGCAGCTCGATGAACTGCGAACTGAGTTCCAGAATGTGCAAAATAGCCAAGACTACGAACGCCTAGCTCAAATTCAGTACAACGATATCCCTCAGCTCGAAGCGGAAATCAAAGAACTGGAAGAAGAAGCCGCGCGCGTTCAAGAAAATGCTCTCATTCACGAACGTGTTGAGGAAGAAGAAATTGCCGATGTGGTTGCACGTTGGACGGGGATTCCAGTAACCCGCCTCGTTGAAGGTGAGAAACAAAAACTGCTTAAACTCGACGAAACACTTCACGAAAAAGTCATTGGCCAAGACGAAGCCGTGCAAGCTGTCGCCGATGCCGTGATCCGTGCTCGTGCGGGCATCAAAGATCCTCGCCGTCCAATAGGTAGCTTCATCTTCCTCGGCCCAACAGGTGTTGGTAAAACTGAGCTGGCTAAAACCTTAGCTTATTCGCTTTTCGATTCCGAAGACCTCATTCGAATTGATATGAGTGAGTATATGGAAAAACATTCTGTATCTCGCTTAGTTGGGGCTCCTCCCGGTTACGTGGGTTATGAAGAAGGCGGTTACCTTACCGAAGCGGTTCGCCGTAAGCCCTACTCCGTCGTACTCTTTGACGAGATTGAAAAAGCGCACCCTGATGTCTTCAACATTCTCTTACAGCTACTCGATGATGGTCGTTTGACTGATTCCCGTGGACGTACTGTGGACTTCCGAAACACAGTGATTATCCTTACTTCAAATATTGGTTCCGAACATCTCTTAAAGATCCAAGGCCAAGATGAAGAACAGGACAAGCAAGCTCGCAATGAAGTTATGAATCAACTCCGAGCCTCGTTCCGTCCCGAGTTTCTCAATCGTATTGACGAAATCGTCCTCTTCAAACAACTGCAGAAATCCGAGATCGTCAAAATTGTTTCGATCTTGACGCAAGACTTGAGTAAGCGTCTCAAAGATCAAGGAGTTACATTAAGCATTAGTGATGATGCTAAAGCATTCATTGGCGAACAAGGTTACGACCCCGTTTACGGTGCCCGTCCCCTCAAACGCTACTTGCAACGTCAGCTCGAGACCATGATTGCTCGTAAGTTGCTCGCAGGTGATCTAGAGGACTCCAGCCGCATCAATATCAAACTCATTAACGACGAACTCAAACTCAGTTAATCTTAATTACCCTCTTAACTAAAAGCGCAGGTAAATCCAATTCACCTGCGTTTTTAGTTATATTCAAGACAAGTTTGTATTTCTAAGTTGTGCTTTTTACAAAGTACATTAATTTTTGACCAAACACATTTTTGGGAGAAAAGGATGAAATATCAAAGTTTTATCAATAGTTTTGGGGATTACGACTTTCGCTACATAAATAAAAACCTTAACGCCAGCTTTAAACAGAGTTACATTTCTGCAGATATTGTAGGTGTCGAGGAAGCATTCAAGAATACTATTACTGTTAAAAGTAAAGAATTTGAAGGTGATATTTATGGTGGGAATCAAAATGATAAAATCACTTTAAAAGCCAACTATTACTATGGTGGGGTTTCTACGCAAGAAGGGAATGACAAAATAAGCTTAAACTTGGGGATTGAATCTGAGGCTTACTATAAACCTGGCACTGGTTCAAATATGGTAAAGCTAAAGTCTTATGGTGCTATATCCCATGGCTTGTTTGAATCAAATTCGGAAAATACACTTAAAGCTTCGGCTAAGTTTTCTGACATGTACTTTCTTCTCGAAGATAGCCAGAATAGCTTTAATGTTTCGATGAAAGGTTCCTATTTTTCGACGGAAATGAATGGAAATGGTAATAATACATTTAATTTAAATATGAAAAATGCTTCATATGAAGGTGAAAATTATCATTCGATAGCTGAGATTGAAACTGGAAGTGGACATCAAAAAGTCCTAGTAAAACTTAAGCAATCGTTATTAACGTTTGACACTGTTATTCCTAGCGGAGAAGGTATTGATTCATCATATAACTTCAATATTAAAGCCAACAATTTATCGGAAATCTATATCCAAAACCTCCATGAAGTGGATATCTATGCACAATTCAAGCTTTCGCAGTCCTTAGCCTCTATAAAAGCCTCTGCTGGCGAGCATCAAATATCTGCTAAATTAAAAAAATCGAGTTCATTTTTATTTGAACAAGAACAGGGAAATGAGGGAGAGTCCTCAAACATAAGTCTAAACTTAAAACAAGAATCTTGGGCTGAATATATCAACGAAACTGACAGCCAAACTTTAGCACAGGTGAAAATCGACTCTAGTGGGGCTCTCTTAGTGACAGGTTCTGCTGATGATGCAATTTACCTCAAATCAAAATCTTCTGAAGTGCTTTTACTTATGGGTGATGGAAATGACTCACTTCACCTTTCTGGCTCTGTTAAGTTAACCGCTGGTGGTGAGGCTGGGGACGACACGCTTTATTTAAATGGGAACACGACATTTCATGAAGATAGTGTTATAAATTCTTTTGAAACCATCGAGCTAAACAAAGCAAAAATTAAAGTCACTGAAAATCTTTTCTTTAATGAAAGTGACTATGATGAAGCCTTTGTACAAGGCAAAGGAAAAATCATTTTTGAAGATGGCGAAAACTGGTACAATCAAGGTCACAATGAATCCGGACATCTAGTCTACACCAACAGTAAGGGCTTTTCTCTTATTATTGATGACGAAAAAATTGCCGTAAAAGAAATCGAACCCAAAATCAGCAATTCACCTAGTTCCAACGGCAGTATTTTTGAGTCCAATGACAGTATTACCTTAAGCAATTCTCCCTTAGATGATCAAATTATACTTGATTCTAGTAATAATAATGATGTTCTAATTCTAGACAGCTTAACTATTAGTACCGTAATACAGACTCCACCTTCAATACTCAATTTAGGTATCGGCGATGAAGGACTAGAAATGACTATTGGTCTTAATGAATTGATTAATATAGATACAAGCCGTATTCTAGGCGATGTAAATGATACTGTTATTTTAGATGATGAAGGTCTTGTTGGAGAGTTTATCGACACTGGTTCTAACGAGCTAGATGGAACTCATTATACAACTTATTCCCATAGTCAATTAAGTGACGTACTAATTTATATTCAAGACGGCATCGAAGTTCTATATTAATTTCATTCTGCTCGGTTAAGTTTTCTTAAATTTAATAAGAACTTTTTTGATTTTTATCTGTATCCTCTAAAAATGATTCTATTGTTTCTCGAGCATGTTTTTTCCCTGCTTGGGAATCATACTCCCCGGCTTTGATAGCTCCTGCATAGGAGAAGTGATGCATGTAGAGTTTTTTGCCTTCGTGCTTGCTCTTAATTTTCAACTGACTCCGTTGACTTAATTTCTCTTCCCATACTTTACGGACTTCTGCCCAATAAGCTGAAGTCTTCTCCCAGTACTCGTCAGCTGATGTCAGCTCTGGTTCTGAAATTCGTTCGTAGCGATTAATACCCGTCTCCTGAGAAAGTTGGGTATAATCATCCCCCACTCGATTAACTTTGTTATTATTTTGAAAATGTACCCAACCATTTGGAGTGATCGTTATATCGTGTATCCCTTGAAGAATATTATAATCACTTCTCACCGCAAACTCACGACGAGGCAGAGGCCTGCGATGAACATCACTGCGCCATGTCGAAACTCCTTGATTATGCACCCATTTACCAGCCGTGAAATACCTAGGGGAATCATCTACTTGAAATACTTTCTGTGACCATGAACCTGCGATTTGTTCTGCAGAATGTGTTTGTTTTTGCCATTTATTATCAGCTAAGTAATCCCAACTAAATGTATCTTCATATTTCCAATCTTGTCGCCAGTGTTTCATCACCATAGGACCTTGAAGCTCTCCATTCTCACCTTTAAACCACATACATAAAGTATGCTGAAGACTAATTTCTTTCCCGTCATCCTTAATCACTCGGATGGCTTCCGTCCCCCAGGAAAAGTAAGGTCTTGCGGGATGAAACTTTACTGTATAACCTGCCGTTTCCAGAAACTGAAAACTGACTCGATAATCTCCCGCCATAGCCAAAATTGCACGACGATCTCTTTCAAATTTCGATATCCCCTCTTCCTGTAATGACTTCCATACACTCTCGTCGTGATCTAAACTTACTGGTGAACCTGTGGTCATCCCTCCCTGTGATTTCATTGTTGATGGCTCTAAAAATGGCCAGCCAAAAACCTGAGAAGGTCCGACAAAGTCCTGTTTTTCTTTAACAGCTTCGGACTCACCCTTTTCACTGCTCGAACATGAAGCAAATAAAAATAAACTTAAACAAACAAAAGCCACTCTAAACATATTTCTTTCCCTAGCTATTTATCCTTAACTTAAAAAATTTAGAGTAAAATATATCCTTTCTTATTAGAAGTAAAACACCACTACTTCTGTAAATAATACAAGCTAGATGAATTAAGTCCCATGTGCTCTCATTACCGACGGCTTTACTTTCTACCCAATAAAACTTTGTCATACTATAGCTCACACTCAATGTCCTTATCACAAATTAACGTTACTCCGCCCCCTCTCACACTGTCAATCACCATTCAAATAAAATTTAATCTCAATTACGTTTGAATGATATTCAAAGTTGCTTATAGTAGATTTATCAATGTTCTTTTTAAGACTTGTTTGTTTATCTATGGTGTTAAAAGGGAGACTTCGTGTCTCCCTTTTTTATGGTACAAATCGCTGACTTTTTATAAAATTGAGAATATGTCTCATTAACATAGAAAAATCATCTTTTTAAACTAGATTCTCGGAAAAATTATTAGCTGATTACCTACGGAAATTAAATGAAAAAACTTTGGCTTACTCTAGCTTGCCTTTGCAGTCTGATTTTGACTGCAAAAGACCTTACGCAAAAGGACATGTTAGAGCTCATAAAAAAAACGAACGAAATCGAATTACAAATTCAAAATGAAGAACTGAATTGGAAAGAAGAGAGTCAGGTCCTCAAGCTTCAAATCACCCTACTCAGTAAACAAATTGAAGTGGCAAAAAACGACAAGTCAAAAAAGCAAGAATTGCTCAAAAAACTGCAGACTCTGCTCCTTGATGCCAAGTCAAAAAAGGCTCAGCTCGTCAAAAGTAAAGTCAGTTACGAATCTTTGTTGCAGCAGTACAAAAATGATTTACTTCAGACTTGGCACCCACACTTACCGCAAGGCTTACAAGTTTTACTCAATGGTGAACGAGCTGAACTCGAAAAAGATCATGCCTTAACTCAAAGCTTAGAGGACATACAAGTTTATACTCAAGCTTACCTCGAATTACAGAGCAAACTTCATCTCGTCACCGAAACGCATGTGATTGAAGGTAAAGAATGGCAAGTCTCTTGCCTCTACATTGGCACAGCTCAAGGCTATTTCCTCAACAAAGATAAATCACTCTGCGGAAGTTTAACTTTCGCCAAAGGCAAATGGCATGCCTCAGCTGAGCTAGCTATGCTCAAAGAAATCACTTCGGCTTTCTCACAATACGATCGCGAAGGCCGTCCTGAACTTGTGAAGCTTAAGCTAGGAGGAGTTCACTAATGAAAAAGCTCTTCCCCCTACTGCTTCTTTGTGTCTTCAATACACATGCCGTGGATCTTCAGAAAGCCTCACAAGAATTACAAAAAAGCTACCTTGAAGCGAATGAAAAACTGAATAAGCAGCAAGATGCCATTTTTTCTGAACGTCAATCCTTACTCACTGAGATGGATAGTCAAAAAAATGAACTCAAAAGCTTAGGCAGTCAGAATCTTGACGAAGAAATTGCTAAGGTTCAAAAAGAACTCGAGGCAATCACGCTTGAAATTGAAACTTTTGAACAAGAAATTGAAACTTTCCAAAGCACTGTCAGTGAGCAAAGACGTCAGTTCGAAACCTTGTTAACGCAAAGAGAAAATGATCAAAATCAGAAAGCTTATCAGGCTTGGGATCAAGCCCTAGAACAAAAGAATTATCAAGATGCGCTCTCCGCAAACTTTGATTTATCGAAAGCTATTATGACTGATGGCCTCAAAATCTACTTGAGCCAGGGAAAAGTTGCCGATAGCCAAGGCCTCGTCCAAGAAGCCGAAGTACTCGCCCTTGGCCGTGCTAAATATTATTACCGCTTAGATCAACTCAGTGGTATTGGCACGCAGAAACGCAATTCTATCTACCCACAAATCACCGCAGTAGCAGATACGGATCAAGCTTTTGCGGACTTCGCAAAGAATGCTTCCTTTTCTCTGAATATAGATTTTAGTCATGGTTTAGTTTTTAAAGACTCGGCTAAAAAGAAAACGATGCAAGATCACCTTAAAGCGGGTGGCATTATGGTTTACCCACTTCTTCTACTCGGAGCTATCTGTATTCTCATCGCTCTCTATAAGTTTATTCAACTCTTTAGCATTCGCAGTCAGTACGATGATAAGGTGATTAAATTAATCACCCTACTCAAAGAAGGTAAGTCAGAAGAGGCCGAAGAATACGTCAGTACTCTTAAAAAGCCCATTCGCGCCCTACTCTCTGAAGCTATCAAGTACAAAGATGCTCCTCGTGAGGACTTAGAAGAACTACTCAACGAGACAATTCTCAGTGAGCTCCCCCGCCTCGACCGCCTCATGCATATCCTCTCCGTTTCTGCTGGAGCTGCCCCTTTGATGGGACTTCTTGGTACAGTGATGGGCATCATCAAAACTTTTGAAATGATTGGCATCTATGGAACAGCCGATACAAATCAGCTCTCTTTAGGGATTTCCGAGGCCCTGGTCACAACTGAAGTGGGCCTTGTAGTCGCCATTCCCACACTCATTACTTATGCCCTGCTCAACCGACGCCTTCGTAGCATCGTGTCCAACTTGGAAAAAGCGAGTTTAAGCTTCATTAATGGTTTACGCGCCGAATGACTTATTGGCAAACAGTGATTGACATGTGGTCAGAGGCAGGTTGGTTTGCCTTGGCCCTTTGGTTTTTGTCATTTATTTCGTGGATTTATCTTTTGAAACTCCACCAAAAGCTGACGCGAACCTGGTTCAACACTAGTCACTTAAGCAAAGAAATTACCCACCTTCTTTTGGATGGTAAAAACAAAGAGGATATTCGTCTTTGGCTCGGTAAGAAAAAAGGCGTTATCCCCAAAGTGATCAACTACGTTCTCGCCACCAATGATCACCGTAAAATCACTCTCAAAGAACGTTATGAAGAAGCGAGCATCACTGAGATTAATAGCATCCACAAAGAATTTGGCGTGCTCAATGCTCTAGTGAAATCAGCACCCCTACTCGGTTTGCTAGGAACGGTTGCTGGTATGATCCAAACTTTTGCGGCTCTGAGTCAGTCGGGCGATATCACCCATGTCTCCCAAGGGATTTCCAAGGCTTTGCTAACAACGCAATTAGGCCTACTCATTGCCCTCCCAGGTGTTTTTGCTTCGGCCTATTTGAAAAGAAAGTTCCTCCGTCTCTCCATGGAACTCGAACGCTTAATTTACCATATTGCCAAATTGGGCAATAGCTCCGAGGAAGTCTCCTAATGAAACGCCTCTACTCAAGATTAAAAATGGATGACGACACTCAAAACGTCGACATGACCCCGCTCATTGATATGGTTTTTATCCTACTGATTTTCTTTATTGTTACCTCGGTCTTTGCCAAAGATAAAGGAATGGATATAGAACGTCCTTCTCAGCAGTCTGCAGGTAAAGTCGCTAAAGAGAATATCATGATTGCTTTAACGGAAGAAGGCAAATTGCGTGCGGACGGTCGCGACATCTCCTTTAATAGCCTGCGTTCTTACGTCGCTAAAAAAATCACTTCAAAAGAACAAGCCGTGGTTATCATGGCTGACATTGATGCCGATGTTGGTGACTTAGCCGATATCATGGATGAATGCCGTTTAGCTGGTGCTAAAAAAATCAGCCTCGCCACGGAGACTGAATAATGGTCAACAACAGCGAAATCCTCATCTACCGTAGCTCTAATTCTTCCTATAAACAAGCTTGGATGAACTGCCTATTTGCCATCGTCTTTGGCTCGGCTTTTTTCCTTATCCTGCCTTTGATGAACCGCGCTCCTCAAGTCACTGTAAAAGATATTGAAATAAGAGAAATCCCGCAGATAATCAAAAAGAAAAAGATTAAAAAACTCAACAAAAAACTGGATAAGCCTAAGGAAGTCAAAAAGCTCATCAAACCTGTCCCTCAGCCTCCTATCCCTCAGGCTATGAAAACTGTGGATATTAAAATTGATCTCCCTCCCATTTCTTTTGCGAGCGAAGTTAAACTGAGCCCCATGACTCTCAGTCAAAACTTTGAGACCGACTTTGCTATTGAAGCAAGGCCAACAGCACCTGTCCAAACTACTAAAAGCAGTGAGTCGGCAGTTGATTATTCTGGGGTCTTTGAACTCACTGAAGTTGATCAGCAAGCCCGACGTCTCAAATTTGTTCAACCCGTGTACCCTCGACGAGCGATGCAGCGCGGTTTAACAGGAACTTTAAGCGTCCAGGTTTTAATCACCAAAGAAGGTCAAGTTTCGACCTACAAAATTTTAAAATCACCGCATCGCGGGATTTTCGATAAGGCTTGTATCAAAGCTTTACTCGCAGACAGCTACAAACCCGCTACAAAAAATGGTCGCGTGGTCAGTTCTAAAAGAATTATTAATTACGATTTCAGGTTAAAATAATGAAGTACCTCCTCTACTTCCTCAGTTTCACTCTTCTCGCACTTGAGCCCACGGTTCCCCGCGAGCAAAAAGTTCAATATCAGGAAATCATTGCTCTCATGGGTAAGGATTCTGATAAAGCTTTAGAAAAACTCAACAAGATGGATGAAAAGCGCTCTCCAATTTTTGATTATTTACAAGGCAGCCTATACCTCGATAAAAAAGACCAAAGCAAGGCATTCAGCCAATTCAATAAAGCCATCAAAAAACTCCCCGAGTTTACACGAGCTCATAAAGCCCTCGCTTTTATCTACCTTGAACAGGCTAAGCATAAACTTGCACTCAAACACCTTTCCTTAGTGATCAGCCAAGGCAGTGGCGATGCCAGTATTTGGAAGAACCTCGCCTATGTTCACATGAGTTTAGAAAACTGGCAAGCCGCTTGGTTCGCCTTCGAAAATGTTCGCCTCTTTGACCCTGAGAACGCTCAATTACAAAAGTATTTCCTCGACATACGCATGCGTCAAGAAAACTACACTGAGGCGCTCTTAATTGCTAAAGAAATTATTGAAGATACGCCTCAAGATCGCAATACTTGGCTAACTTATATTTCTTGTTTTAATCAGCTCAATAAAAGCGAGGAAGCCCTCGCCAATTTTATTTTATTCGAAAAACTTTTTAAACTCAGTGATACGGAAAAATTAAATCTAGCTGGACTCTATTATTCACAAGAGAATTATTTATCTGCGACCAAGTACTTTGGCCAAGTTGAAGGCGAGCTCCAAGCCGATGCTAAGTTGAGACAAGCTTATGCCTTGATGAATATCCAGAAATTTGCTGAAGCCGCAAAAATCCTTGCCGCACTTAAAGTTACTGAGTTCAAGAATAAAGAAACTTACTTACAGACTTTCGCTCAAGTCCAAATGAATTTGGGTAAAACAGATGAAGCGATCAAGCTCTATCGCGAAGCCCTAAAGTACAATGCGAATAATAGCATGACGCTTATGTCAATTGCGCAACTCGCTGATCAGATCGCTGATTACGAAGTCGCCATTGACTTCTACACGCGCAGTATGAAGCACAAGGACTTAATGAATAACGCCCTCCTGCGAAGAGCGCGAATCTATCTCATTCAAAAGCAATGGTCACTAGCTGAAGACGATGCCCGCGCGGTCATCGACTCAAATGCTGATAAAAACTCCAAGGCCTTTGCCCGAAACATCCTAGATAGTCTGCCCCAGTAAAATATGTGCACATAAAGTTCGAGCATCTTTTTTACCTCAACTTGATATAAGGAAACTCCCCTTAGAGACAGGAATCTAGATTGAAGCTTAAGGTCACAAGACCTGGTTCGCTTCTTAACTAGCGCCCACTGAATAATATATATCTTATTGATTATAAGATACATAACACAAAAAAGTGCTATATTATCTGTAATCAAAACACCTCAAAATAGTCATTAGGTTTGCAGAAGATGTACAAAAACACGAGTTTAGAGCCGAAAATGGCCAACCTCCCTTATTTCCTGGATACGACACTCAATGTAGATAACCGTTGGGTGAAATTATCCACTCTAATTCCTTGGTCAGATGTAGAAGAGATCTACGCTTTAAACTTCACTAGTCAGAAAGGCCCTAAGGCAATATCTGCTCGTGCAGCATTTGGTTCGCTTATCATTCAGGTGAAGCTAAGTTTAACCGATGAAGAAACGGTTGAGACGATTGCCGAAAATCCCTATATGCAATACTTCATAGGTCTTGAGCGATATGAACAAAAAGCTCCATTTGATTCAAGTATGATGACTCACTTCAGAAAACGATTCAACGCCCAAGGTATCAAGGATATTGACGAACTCTTACATTCCGCTACTAGAGAAAAGTCAGATGTTTCTGACGATGACTCTGATGATGATCAGCCACCGAGCAATAAAGGCTCGATAATTGTTGATGCCAGTTGTGTTCCCGCCGACATTCATTACCCAACTGACTTAGGTTTATTAAACAAAGCTCGTGAGAAAACAGAAGACATTATTGATATACTTTGGCGCAATCGATCTAATGTGGATGAGAAAGTAAAACCTCGAACTTACCGTGAGATCGGAAGGAAAAGCTTCTTGAGTATCGTACTACAAAAGCGTGCTTCGAAAAAGAAAAGACGTCAAGCTCTCGAGAAGCAGTTGAATTCAGTAAGAAGAAACCTTTCCAGTATAAATGAGCTCAAAAAGTACGCAGACCTATCCTTGTTGAAGTCAAATTTATACCGTGATTTATTAGTGATCGATACACTTTACCAGCAACAGCAATATATGTATGATAATAATGTAAAGAGTGTGAATGATCGAATTGTAAGCATTCATCAACCGCACGTACGCCCTATTGTGCGAGGCAAAGCAGGTGCTCATACCGAGTTTGGTGCAAAGATATCTATTAGTGTTGTCGACGGCTGGAGTTTTCTCGATACAATAAATTTCGACGCATACAACGAAGGTTCGGAACTTATCTCTCAAATTGAACAATATAAAGATCGTTTTGGTTACTACCCCGAATCAGCGCACGCTGATAAGATATACCGTAACAAAGTCAATCGAGCCTACTGTAAAAAACACGGAATACGAATAAGCGGACCCTGTTTAGGAAGACCTCCAAAAGATCTGAAACTTCGTAAAGAACAAAAAGAAATTCAACGACAAGATGAGGCAGTGAGAAATACGGTTGAAGGATGCTTTGGAGTTGCGAAAAGACGATACAAATTAGAGAGAATATTTACAAAAATCAAAGGCTCTTCGAAGAGCCTTATCGCTCTTATATTCATGGTGATGAATTTGGAGAAGGCAATGGCCTTTATAGCCGTTGTTTACTTTTCCATTATTAATACATTCCGCCGAATCATTAGGCAGGTTCAAGGAAGTCCTCAAGTTATCTTATTCAAAACACTTATTATTCAGTAGCCCCTAACTACAGTTCAATAAACGAATTTATTGCTTTGGTAATAGAACAAATACTCGTCAGTCCTACTGTTCATATCAATATGTGTTTGAACTATGGGATCAACAAACACTTAGGTGTATATACAAAAAAGCCCCTCGGATCAAAAATCCGAGGGGCTTTAAAAATCTAACTACGAATAATCCTTAACTTTCACCTTCATGAAGGATACCAATTTCTGCTTCTTTCTTATGCGCTACAATACCATAGATCGCAACTAAAATGAAACCAACTAAAGGCATTGCAAAGCTCGTAGCAACGTTGAATGTATCAACGAGAATAGCTTGAACTGGGACTAACACAGCTCCACCAACAATTGCCATAATGATGAATGAGCCACCTAACTTACGGTCATCACCTACACCGGTTAAGCCTAAACCATAAATTGTTGGGAAACAAATTGACATACATGTGAACGAGAGAACAATTGACATAGCACCAACATTACCTTTCACAAGAATCGATACAATCATCAATATTGCAGCTGTACTTGCCATAAAAGTAAGGATACGCGCTGGATCGAACTTCTTCATAAGTGCCGTACCTATAAAACGTCCTAAAATAAAGAGAATCATGCCTGCAATAGCATAAGAGGCTGCATCATCTTTTGTACTAACACCCGTGTGGTATTCAACGAAGTATGGCGTGATGTAAGTAAATACACCGATTTGTGCTGCTACATAAAAGAACTGTGCTATCACTGAGAACTTAAAGTTACCATTTTTCATTAATCGACCAAATGATGCTCCAAGCCCACCAAAATCTTCGCTATCTTTATGTACGGGGAATTTTTTAATTAAAATAACAATACCAACGATAAGACCAACTAGACCTACTGCCATATAAGCTTTAACAACAAAAGAAAGGTCAGTTACCTGACTTTCAAGTAAGTTATTAGTCAATGATTTTACAGCGTTGATTGAGTTTTCAGAAAGATTCGCAAAAGACTCTGAACCTACCATTTTTTCTTGTGCAGCACTAACTTTTTCTGTGATACTTAAATCAGAAAGCTGAGTAGATATCTCAAATAATTGACTCTTGAATTGGTCTAGTTTAGCATTCTGGAATGCATCAACGACTGCCGTTTGCTTTTCAGTATCAAGCTTAGCCACTAAGTCCCATTCAGTGATGAGTTCTTTAAATTTTTCAGTACGCTGAGCTAAATCAACTGAGCTGAGTGATTCTGCCCAAATCCCTGCCTTTTCATTAATTGTTGCGAGAGCTTCAGTTTCTGAGGTATCTGCACTAAACACACCTGCATCAGTAAGAGCTTTAATTGGAGCTTTTGTTGCATTCAGGTCAAAATTTACGGCGTTAATTGCATTCCTAAAACCTTCTGTTGTCATTTCAGGGTTTGGAGCATCCTCCATAGTTGGAGAAGTTAAGTTTTTCAAAATTAAAATTTTACCCAAGAACATACCACTAATTGAACCAATTGGGTTAAAAGCCTGTGCGAGGTTAATACGCTGTGTTGCTGTTTCATCAGGGCCCATAGTCAACACATAGGGGGCTACAGATGTTTCTAAGAACGCACATCCTGCAGCATAGACGAAGAAGGCGATCAAGAAAAAGTCAAAACTATCTGCTTGTGAAGCTGGGAGTGTAAGAAAAGCACCTGCGGCATAAATAAATAGACCTGTAACTACAGCTGTTTTGTAACTTGTTTTTTGAATAAGTATTGCGGCTGGAAGAGCCATTAAAAAGTATGCACCATAGAATGCCGACTGAATAATTGACGATTGAAATGCCGTCATATTCTTTACATCTTTGAAAACAGGAACCATGAAATCGGTCATGTTATTTGCTGCGCCCCACAAGGCAAATGGAATTGTTAATAGAATAAAGGGTACAAGGAGTCCCTTACCTACTGTTGCATATTTCTCTACTGACATAAACCCGTCCTATATATTATTAAAATTGACATTTTATTTATTGTACTTTTCGTCAAAAAATTTAACTCAAGTACATTTTCAACATGCACAGTTTAAGTCAGCCCAACTCAACATTCAATAGTCCGACTTACAGATTTCATCGTTTTTGAATATTTTTATCATCATATTTTATACATTTAATGCATTGAACGATTTTTATGTTAAGTCATCTCTAATAAATTGTATACACAAATCAGCTAATAACTTACAGCTTGGGCATGAACGATTAAGTTGCCCTTACTATTTCAAGGCTTCTTTAATTAAGTTATAAATCGCCTTGGTTAATCTTGTAAAAAAAAGCTTTTCATTTAGATTTTGGCCAATGTGTCAACTTTGGGATAAAACATGTTTCTGCTATTTTCTGTTGCCTTGATTTTCTTGGCTGCTTTTGCAACACCAGCTCTAGCTCGATTTATACCGAATAAGCGTCGCGCGCTATTCGCGATAGTTCCCGCGACATCTTTCTATCTTATTTTCAGTAAAGCCCAAGAGATTGCTTCGGGCACTAGCTTGAGCGAAGATTACACATGGATTCCAAGATTTGGGATCAACCTCAACTTTCGTTTAGATGGCTTAAGCTTCCTCATGGCACTGCTAATAACGGGTATTGGAACTTTGATACTCATTTATGCAGCCGGGTATCTAAAAGACTACAAAGCAAATACCCGCTTCTACACGATCATTCAGATTTTCATGGCTGCCATGTTAGGACTCGTCCTTTCTGACAACCTCATTTCTATGTTCATTTTTTGGGAACTAACCACCGTAAGTTCATTCTTACTTGTGGGTTTCAATCACGAAAACCCCGACGCCAGAAAAAAAGCCCTTCAAGCCCTCATTGTTACAGCAGGAGGCGGTTTAGCCATGCTAGCAGGCTTGCTTTTACTCGGCAATATTGCAGGTACTTATCAAGTTTCTGAACTCATTCAGCACAGCGAACTTATTAAGAACCACAAACTTTATGAAGCTGTCGTTATCTTAGTTTGCTTAGGTGCATTCACTAAATCAGCACAATTCCCTTTCCATTTTTGGCTTCCCAATGCCATGGCCGCTCCTACGCCTGTAAGTGCTTACCTTCACTCTGCCACCATGGTTAAAGCAGGGGTTTTTCTATTAGCTCGACTGACACCCGTGCTTGGTGGCACAGATTTCTGGATGTATTTATTAGTTTGTGTAGGTGGCTTCACCATGCTACTGGCCGCCACACTCGGTCTTATTTACCGCGACCTGAAAAAAATCTTAGCCTACTCTACTTTAAGTGTACTCGGCATTATCACCCTACTGATTGGTATGGGAACTGAGTTTAGTTTTAAAGCAGCGATCATGATGCTCTTTGCTCACGCTCTATACAAAGCGACTCTCTTTATGGTGGCAGGTTCCATTGACCATGAAGCTGGAACACGAGATATAACAAAACTTCGCGGACTTCGCAAAGTCATGCCTTGGACATTTGCGGCCGCCGCACTCGCTGCACTCTCTCAAGCGGGGTTCCCCCCTTTCACAGGCTTCCTAGCCAAAGAATATTTTTACGGAAGTGCTTTAGATCATAATCTGAAAGCTGTATTGATTAGCAGCGCTTTTATTTCCAGTATGTTTTTATTTGTCCTCGCCTTTAAGATTGGTTTTCAGCCTTTTTTGGGAAGAGCCAATAAAAAAATCCATGCACACGAAGCCCCCCCAAGTATGTTACTAGGTCCCATAGCACTCGGCTCACTCAGTTTATTGTTTGGTCTTTTCCCTGGCCCCATCGCCAAATACATCCTAAGCCCTGCACTCGCTAGCTTCACCACTTCCTTCCATCCCGTCAAACTTAAACTCTGGCATGGCGTCAACACTGCTTTAATTTTGAGCCTCATTACTTTGACTGTTGGCTTCATTCTTTATAATATTCGTAAAAAGATTAGGCGAAACGCTACTAATGTTGACGACAAGCTCAACATCCAATTCGACAAGTCTTTTGCTAATGGCCTCGAGAGCTTCATCAAATTTGCGAAGTGGTCCACTAAGCTTATTCAAAGTGGCTCACTACGCTCTTATATGATCATTACTATTTCTGCTTTTGCAGGTCTACTCTTATATATCCTCCTCTATGTGGGCGGGATGCCAGAGTTCTATAAATTTACTCACATAAAACCCATCACTTCAGCATTTTTGTTAGCTCTAGTCATTGTGACAATTGTGACATGTACAACTTTATCGCGCATGACTGCCCTACTTTCACTAGGTGTCATTGGCTTTGGCATCACACTGATCTATATGATGTACGGTGCCCCTGACCTGGCCTTCACTCAAATCCTCGTAGAAACACTTACTGTGGTAATGTTTATGGTCGTCATTCACAAGCTCCCTCGCTTCAAAGATTTCAGCACTCGTCGCAAAAAAATTACTGATGCAATCTTTGCCTCACTTGTTGGTATGACGGTGACTTTCCTCGTCATTAAAGCTCAAAACCTAAGTTCCAATAATCCCGTCTCCAATATTTATGCAGAAACGAGTTACTTAGAAGCTCATGGTCGAAATGTCGTAAATGTTATCCTTGTTGACTTCCGCGCCTTTGATACTTTTGGAGAAATTGTTGTACTGAGTATTGCCGGTTTGGGCGTCTCACTGCTCATGCGAAACAACAAGACGGAGAAGCCTGAATAATGCATTCTGTAATTATCATCCTTTCGGCTCGACTGCTTTGCCCCATCCTTATGGCTATGGCGATTGCCTTCCTTTACCGTGGGCACAACGACCCTGGTGGTGGATTTATCGGTGGACTGCTCTTCACTGCTGCACTGATTCTAAAAATCCTTGCTATCGGTGCTGAAGAATTCGAAAAACATCTTTGGATGAAGCCAAAAAACTTTCTTATGACGGGACTCATCATGGCCTTCACTGCGGGTATCATGCCCCTATTTGTTGGCAAAGCCTTTTTACAAAGCCTCTGGTTCCCGACTTTCTCACTGCCAATCCTTGGAGATGTTCATATCGGCAGTCCTCTACTTTTTGATCTTGGAGTTTTTATGGTTGTTATCGGTTTTGTTTTAACCGTCATTATCGATTTTGAGGAAGCTGTCTAATGGAAACACTCATTGCAATCCTCATTGGTGTTCTTTTTGCCGGTGGCGTTTACTGCCTCTTGCAAAGAAGTTTAGTTCGCCTTGTTATCGGCATTATGCTGATTAGCCAAGCGGCTAACTTACTAACCTTTGCTGCCTCGGGATTAACACGTAAGCACACGGCCATCATCAAGAGTGGCGAAACGGTTTTACAAGCGCCTCACGCCGACCCCTTACCTCAAGCACTCGTTCTGACTGCAATTGTTATCGGTTTTGGTTTCACTGCTTTTTGTCTTGCACTCTTGCATAGAACTTATAAGACTCTTGGCCATGATGATTTGGAAAAATTCAACACCACGGACACTGATAAATGAGTCCACTTTTACTTCCACTCCTGGTGCCTTTCATGGCGGCCTTATGCTGTTCCTTATTTACAAAGAACCTCAAACTTCAGCGAACCGTCAGCCTAATTGCTGCACTCTTTCACCTAGCCGCTTCTTTTAATCTTTTGCAAACAGTTCGTGCTGAAGGTATACAAGTTTATTTAAATGGTGGCTGGGCAGCAAATATTGGCATTGCACTTGTGGCCGATTTATTCAGTTCAATTATGCTAGTGATTACAGGCCTCATTTCCTTAGTCGTGCTCGTCTATTCCTTTAAAGAAATGAAAGAAGAGCTCCAAGCCCGGTTCTATTTCCCGCTCTTCAACTTCTTGATGATGGGTGTTAACGGCTCATTTATTACTGGCGACATGTTCAACCTCTACGTTTGGTTTGAAGTCATGTTGCTCTCTTCTTTTATCCTTTTAGCCATGGGCAAGAAACCCGATCAACTCGAAGGAGCGATCAAATACGTAACGATTAACCTTTTCTCCTCAATCCTCTTTCTTTCGGGAGCCGCTATTATCTATGCAAAAACAGGCTCACTTAATATGGCGGATATCGCCATCAGGATTGCTGAAAGCAGTGATGAAAAGCTCCTTAACTCAACAGCCATCTTATTCTTAAGTTCATTCGGCATTAAGTCCGCTCTCTTCCCTATGTTCCTGTGGTTACCGGCTTCTTATCACACTCCACCAGTTTCTATCTCTTCACTTTTTGCTGGCTTACTTACCAAGGTCGGTATATACGCCATGATTCGAACCTTTACGCTTATTTTCCCCCTTGATAATGGTCTACTTCAAGAGTTTTTCTACGTCATTGCGATCCTCACTATGGTGGTGGGTGTGCTTTGTGCAGCCTCTCAGTTTGAGGTCAGGAAAATACTTTCTGTTCACATTGTCAGCCAGATAGGTTACATGATACTTGGCCTTTCTCTATTTACTCCTCTTGGCATTGCTGGAGCCATCTTTTATCTCCTGCATAATATCATTGTCAAAACTAACCTCTTCCTATTAAGTGGAGTTATCCTACGTAAAAAAGGTAGTTGTGATCTGAAGAAAATCGGTGGTTTATACAAAATCAACCCTGGCTTTGCCACCATCTTTGCGCTCTCCGCATTTGCCTTAGCTGGCGTTCCTCCACTCTCAGGTTTCTGGGCCAAATTTGTCGTACTTAAAGCTGCCGCAGACTCACATGAATACCTTTTACTTGGCACGGGACTTGCCGTTGGGGTCGTCACTTTGTTTTCAATGACCAAGATTTGGGCTGAAGCCTTTTGGAAAAAGCAGCCCGAAGAATATCCTGGCGAAGGCATTGATACAGGCAATCAACCTTGGCAAATCATGCTGCCAATCATTTTCCTCACATGTTGTACTTTTGGATTAGGGATTTGGGGCGAATTCATTTTCGAAATTTGCGTAGAAGCTGCAGAGCAACTTCTCAACCCAGAAGAATACATCAAGGCCGTTATGGGAGGAGTTAAATGAAAGTTATTAAACTCATTTCTTTTATCTTATTCTATGTGAAGGAAGTTGTGATAACCAACGTGCAAGTTGCCTATGATGTTCTCACAAAAAAACATCACATGACCCCTGGCTTTGTCGCTATTCCCGTAGATGGTTTGAGTGACCGACAGCTATTAGTCTTATCCAACCTTTTGACCATGACACCAGGATCAATCACAATTGATTTATCTCAAGATAAGCAAACTTTATACATCCATGCCATGTACATCGAAACTGTTGATGAAGTTCGAGAAGAAATCATCACCAAGTACGTCAATAGAGTTAGGGAGGTTTTCTAATGGGTGATCTTCAAATTTTCCCATGGGCTCTTATGTCTGCCTATGTCTTGCTCATATCTGCCCTCGGCATTGCCACTTGGCGGTTAATTTATGGCCCGAGCCTTTTTGACCGTGTGGTTGCGATGGATCTCATTTCTGCCGTAGTCATGTGCATTGCCGCCGTATTTGCTCTCGAAACACAAAACCCGGTGTTTCTTGAAATCTCTGTGGCCATTGCCGTCGTGACCTTCTTAGGTACGATTGCCTTTGCTCGCTACTTAGAAGACGAGGAAGAAGAATGAACCTACTCGTCTCAATCATCCTAATTATTGGCGCCGCCTTCACAACGATTGCCGCCATTGGCCTTATTCGTTTCCCCGACTTCTACACGCGTATGCACGCTGCCACAAAAGCTGGTGCTTTCGGAGGCACCATTATCCTCTTGCTTTGTGCATTCTGTTTTGGTACTTTAAAAATCACTCTCATTGTCTTAGTCAATATAATCTTCTTCTATTTCACTGCTCCAGTAGCTGCTCATATGATTGCGAGGTCCGCATACATCAATCGCATCAAACAGTGGAAAGGCGGCAAGGCCGATGAACTCGAGGGCAAAATCCCCTTAAAACACAAGCACAAAGATTAAAAAAGCTTACTCCCCTTAGTAGAATAAGACTCAGCATGAAAAAAGATCTTTTTTTCATGCAAAGCGCTATTTTATAACTTTTTGAACTTAAAAGATAAGAAAGTCGCATATAATTTATACTTCATAAAAATATAAAGGGAGATTATATGAAATACTGGATTGCCATTGCCTTGATAAGCGCACTTTCCGTAAATGCGGAAGATAGCTTCAAAGGCTGGAAAGAAATGAGGGTCATTAAAAGTGAAAAAAGCGAAATCTATGTAGATGATTTTTTACATAATGGGCAAGATACATTAATGCTCATCAACCACATTCAGGGACGTTTAGACTTTTATCATTATATCGCCGCATCTGAAAGAGAAAATGAAAAAGCTGACGATTCTCCAAATGCTCTCCCGACTGCAAACGAGTTTAAATTAACTGAGCTGCCCATTACCCGCCCCATTGAAGCAGTCAAAAACATTAGCACTAAAGATAAAAAAGGGATCCTCGTCCAAACACTTTATCCCGACGAACTCAGCTATTACGAAAAAAATAAAGATGGCTGGGAAGAAAAACAGAAATGGAAACTCATTACTGATGAATTTCATGGTCTCCCCATAATCATCGATGGAAACACTGCCTACATCTCTGCAAAAAAGGGCATCCAAAAAATCACTTTAGACAAAGAAAGTCGCGTTTCTCATCTAGAACCTAGGGACAACAATGTTAATCGAGTTTGGTGGTGGTACACTGATGTGGATGGCGACAAGAAAAAAGACATCGTTGAATGGGTTTCAGGAAAACTAAAGTTTCTTAAAAAATCTAAGAATGACAATTTCCTTCCTTCAGTAGAACTTCACGAGGAAAACTTTTCGCATGCTGAACTTGGTGAAGGTAAAAATGGCGCCAATTTCTTTTTAATCTCCAATCAACAAGACAATCTGCTTGGTCGCTACGTACTAAAAGATGATAAAGAAATTAAAGAGTTTGGAAAAACTACTAGCCTCCCTTTAGAAAAGGCGAGTTTAAAACTCAACACAAGCCTGCTCATTGACGGCCAAAAAACACTTGTCCAAGTCGACAATAATAACTCACTCTTTAAACTTTTTGTGAATAAAGATCAATCTTGGCACGCAGCTAATACATTTCCTGGAATTCGTGATGTTGAATCTATTGCTGCTCCCTTAGCAAAGGAAGGGAAAGTTTTAATCCACGTTAAAAATTCTCCAAGACTTTTTTCTTCAGAATGGACAAATAATCGCTTGAGTTACCCAAGCCCCTGGCCCGCCAAAGGCAAGACTCCCAAAGACCAAGTCATTTTAAAGCTTGCTCGAACTGAAGGCATTACTTGGTGGGTCACAAGAAGTGGCAAAGACCTTGAACTCCACACCTGGTCAAAAACTGATAAAGAGCCAAAAAGCTCTTTATTTAAAGGGATTGGTGATAAAGTTGAAGACGTCAACTGGCTCGGTGGGACAAAAATCATTTACCGCCAAAAGTATCGACAAGAATTAATGTTTTCAAAATTACACGAAGAACATGTGGTGACTGTAGAATTGAGCAAGTTTAAAAAAGCCAACCTCAATGAATTCTCTTTTGTTATTAACTCCAAAAATGATAGCCAAGCCCTTCGCTTAGTTGGTGGCATCCTGACTTGGTTAAACGCAAAACTAGATCCTATCGATCAAATCAACTTGCCAAACAGTAGCAAAATCAGAGCTTATGTGCAACTCAATGGTGAAGAAGCTTACGCACTTGATCAAACAGGCAGAAATATTCATCGCTTGAAGAAAGATGAGAGCGGCATCTACAGAAGTCAGAGCGAAGACGAAGTCATTGGTAGCAATATGATCTTCAAAGACCCTGTCTTTGACTTAGTTTCACTCAGCAGTCGCGCACTTACACTCTTGGAAAAAGGTGCATCAAAAAAACTTAGCCTTCAATCATCTATAGATAAGCGTTTGCTCGACATCCAAGGCGTTAAAAAAACTCACATCAGTGATTACCGCCTCATGGATGTTACTGGAAACAAACGCAAAGATCTACTCGTCATGGATTACCCCAATCGTCGCCTCAGCTTATTGGAAATCGATAATAAATTTCAAGCGAAAAAAACTCTTTCATGGACAGTGTTTGATGATAAAAAATATCCTTATGGCGGGGGTCGAAAATCACAAGACGACAACTCTCAACCCCAAGAAGTTATCAGTGCCGATTTTGATCAAGACGGCAAACAGGACTTAGTGATGATGTGCCATGATCGAATTATTTTTTACCTCGGAGATAAGGAGCAAGCCAAATGAAATACTTTTTAAGTTTACTAATGTGCACAAGCGTACTTTTTGCCAAGGAGTCTTCTAAGGAAAAAATCACACTAAAAAACGGCTCTGTGATCACAAGTAAAATCCTCAAAGAAAATGAATCCAATATCATAATTGATGTGGGCAGCGACCTCATTAAGCTCGACAAAAATGATATCCATTCTCGCAAACTCGTTACTGAAAAAAAGCTGGTCAAAACTCAATCAGACCAAGTCGAAGATATTTACACTATTGGTCGCCGAGCAGTAGCACCCGTTAAAGAACTTGTCGATCGTGTGAATGAAAGTGTCGTGATGGTAAAAACACCTCGAGGCCTCGGCAGCGGTGTTATCATTTCTGATTCTGGATACTTACTTACTAACTACCACGTGGTTGAAAGAGAGACACAGATCACGGTCATTCTCTATAAAAAAACTAATACTGCCTTCGAAAAAATTGAGTTAAAAAAAGTAAAAATCATCGCTCTTCACCCCTACAGAGACATTGCTCTTTTAAAGCTCGACCTTGATGAAGAAAAAGGCCTCGACCTTAAACCTGCATCCTTCTCACCCGACTATAAGGTAGATCCAGGCAACCTCATTTTTGCCATTGGTAGTCCCCTTGGACTCGAACGTACCGTAACCCAAGGTATCGTTAGCTCAAACATGAGAAACTTGGGACAACTTCGTTTTATCCAAACCGACACAGCAATCAACCCAGGTAATAGTGGTGGACCTATGTTTAACGCCAACGGTGAAGTTGTAGGACTTGTTTGTGCGGGGTCCGCACAATTCCAAGGCTTAGGTTTTGGCATCCCCATGGCCGATATCATCAACTTTCTCACCCACCGTTCCGCATACCTCTATGATGAATCTCAACCTCAGAACGGCATCAATTATCACCAACCCCCTTACATCGAAAACAAGGAATCCAAATGAAACTCTTTAAACCTGCAGCCTGCGCTGCTTTCGTTCTCGGCAGCCTTTCAACACATGCTGCAACAGAAGACGTCTTCCAAGCCTTACCCAACGACACAATTGCCGCACTACGAATTAATCTGAGCAAAGAAAACCTCAATGCAATAAAGAATGAAACACAACTGGGCAAAATGTTTAGTGACCCAAAACGCATTGATAAGCTTAAGAATATATTTGAAGAGGCACTCAAAAAAGAAGGCGAGTACGACGAGTATAAAAAGAATTTAAATGAATTTGGCCTTAAAGATGGTGACCTGCACACCCTACTCAACAGTAAGTTTGGCTTTTCATTTTCACTTTCTGATAAAGTCGCTAACAAAAACATGGGCCTCATCTTCATGTGGCTTAAAAATGAGCCCGACCTCATCAATCGTTTTTACCAAGCCTTTGGCGAAAACTACAAACTAGAAAAAACTGAAAAACGCCTTGACCAAAACCTCGCTGACACTGATGTAATCACCCTGCTCGACCAGCAAAATCACGAAGTCAGCCACATGGTCAATCTTGGTGATGGCCACCTACTCTTAGCTATTGCTACTGACTTAGACAACAACGCCATGAGTAACGATTTTGATAGTGATGACTTTGGGGATTCAGACATAAGTGATGATTTCGAACCTCAAGTATTCAATAAGCTCCACAAAGCAATAAAACAAGAAGCCAAATTCCAAGCTCAGTTCTTCCAAGATGGTCTTTCCGATGAGTCCCTTGATGGCAACACGACATCAGGTAACAAAATGGACGATAAAGCCTTTGCCCAACTCAAAGAACTCAGCGAAGCCTACACAAGTCAATTACTCGCAGCTAAAAATGGTTCCGGTTCAGATTTCTATGCCAAAACTATGCAAAAGGAAGGCATGCGTCGAAACACCCCTGAAGGCGACCTCATTTTCGAAGCGGTAGCTGACCTACAAAATATCAAAATGGATGCTGAAGCGAAAGAGATTTTTGATAAGTTTGGCGAGCTCTCAACACTAGGTACTTGGTTGACTTATAAAGACAATCTAATGTTCTCAAATTTATTTGTTAGTCTCCCAGAAAACAAACGTGGCTATTTAGAGCTGCTTAACCAACCACATGTTGATGGAAAACCTGAAGCTTGGGTTCCGAAAGATCTTCAAACCTACTCGCAAGTAGCGATGGACCTTCCTTACACTTGGAACAAAGTAAAGGGGATCATGATCGAAGAAAATGTACCTAATGCCAATCAAATAGAAGAACAAGTTAATACTCAATTACAGATGAATTTCCAATCTGACCTCAATAAATTACTCAATAGCTTTGGCAAAAAAGTAGAAATCCTCGAATTTAAATCTAACAACCCTTTTGAATCGATGACTTACAACGGTAGTGCAGCCATTGTAGTTGAATTTAACAATCCTGAATTAATGAATAAAATCCTCATGACTCTAAAGGGTTTGGCAAGTATGTCGGCCCCAGGCACTCTTATCGATAGCCCACTCTTAGGTTTTAATGGTTTTAAAATTGATCCGACAAAAACCAATGGTGTTGCCTTCTCTGTTCACTACGGCAAAAATAAACTTGTCATTAGTCTTGGTGAAAAAACTGATGAAAGAGTCGTCAACCTCATCAATACGCCCCCAGCTTACGCTGACTCTTTAGTTAACTCCTCTGAGTACAATGAATTCCAAAGTAAATACACCCCAAATAAAGTTTTATTAAGTAGCTTTAACGATGCGGGAAAAACAATGGCCCAACTCATGTCTGGCATCAATTCAAGCGATATGATAGGCAACTTATTACAAATGGCCGGTGAAGACGACGAAATGGTGGAGCTTTTCAATAAATTCAAGGAAGTCCTTCCCAAAGAAACTGAAATCGCCAATTTATTCAAACTTGCTTGTTCCAGTGCAAACTTCTCTGAACACGGTCTATTAATCAAAAGTGTTTCGCAACTTCCACAAGCTAAATAAATCCTTTTAAAAAGGCTTTTACCACATAAGCCCCAAATGAATACATTTTGATATAAAGATGTTTTCATTTGGGGCTCTTACATTATATTGCGGAAATCAAATTATTCGAAGGTCATGAATGTACGCTGAAATCGCTCAAGTTTTAAATTCTATAGGTCAACCCAAAATCCTTATTGTCGGGGATCTTATGCTCGACGAATTTTTAAGTGGTTCAGTTAATCGTATCTCACCCGAAGCCCCAACCCCTGTCATTGCCTACCAAGATAGTAACTGTCAACTCGGCGGCGCCGGCTTCACCTCAAACGTCTTGGCTCAGCTCAATGCTGACGTGGAAATTTGCGCCGTAACTGGTGACGACGAAACTCGTAATAAAGTCATCCAATTACTCGACTCAATCAATGTTAAACACCGCTGCCTCATAAGTGATGATTCTAGGCCCACTACCCGTAAACAACGAGTCATGGCTCAAGATAATGATATTTCATCGGGACAACAACAGATCTTGCGCATTGATTATGAATCAAAAGCTCCCATCTCTAGCGCAATTGAAGATCGAATTATTAATTTTATCGACCAAAATGGAAAAAACTTTGATGCCATCATCATTTCTGACTACCAAAAAGGTGTACTAACCGAGAGAGTTCTAAAACACTTATGTTCTGCGAGTCAGTACACCACCGTCATTGCGGACCCCGCAAAAGGCGCCCCCATAGAGCGCTACAAAGGTATCACTGCCATGAAGCCCAACCGTCATGAATGCGAAGCTGCAGTAGGTTTCTCTATATCAACACAAGAAGAGGTTATTCGTGCGGGCAAGATCTTACTCGAAAAAGCTGAACTTGATTACACTCTAATCAGCTTAGATACAGATGGGATTTTTTATATTAACCGTCAACATGATTACCTATTTGTTCCCACTCAACCCCTACAAGTTTATGATGTTGCTGGAGCTGGCGATAGTGTCATCTCTATCATGGCTCTACTCTCAAAAGCCAATATTGCTCCACGCTACCTACTGGAAACTGCCAACGCGGCCGCTGGTATTATGATTTCTCAGCAAAGCCCAAAACACATAAGTCGCGAAGACCTCGTCCATCGCATGGTCGTTGATAAAGACGACTTCAATAAAAAGATTAAAAGCATTGATGAACTTGAAATCATCCTCAAATCATCCAGCACCAAAAACAAGAGCATCTACTTCACTAATGGTTACTACGACAACGTTTCACGCGAACGCATTCTTTACCTTGAAAAACTCAATGAGTTTGATGGTATTCGCATCGTTGCCATTAACAGTGATATATCGATTAAGAATCAAGGCCACGAACCTCAACTTAGAGAAAACGATCGCTTGCGCTTGCTGCAAATGTTTGATTGTATTGACTACATCCTTATCTTTGATGACACCGACTGCAAGCAAGTTTTAGAGCGTTTAAAACCCGACTATTTCCTCAAAGGTAAAAATTTCGAGGGCAAGGCAATTGCCGAAGCAGCAATCCTAGAAAAGATTAATTGTCAAATAAAATTTATCGACATCTATTCTTAGCCACTTTAAACTTAGCTTCTAGGGGCTAAGTTGCTGATTAAAGTTAAAACAAGAGATTTATGTACTGGTATTATAAATATATTTTAGTTGCGGCAGCACTTATTGGCATTGGCTTAGGGGTCTATAAAGTCTTACCCCAAGAATGGCTTAAAAGTAGCCCTTCTAGTCCCGTGGAAGACAATGATAGCCAAGAACCAGCTCAAACACCTACATTAGAATCTAATCAGGCTCGCACTGAAAAAGAAAAGTATACCCCCACTGCTTCTTCAAAAAATACTAATGCAGTAAAAACAATTAATAAAAAGACCGTTGTAAGCTCACCTAAGTTTAGCGAAAAACTCAAACAAGGCACTGAACTTAAAAATAAAGGCATGCTTGACTCTGCCTATAATATTTTAATCGAAGCCTTGGAACACTCTGAACCTTATTCAGACGATTGGATTAAGGCAGCTCAGCTCATTAGTGAAATCAACGTTTACATCTACAAGAATGCCGTACCTTCAAAACGCAAACAAAGTCACACAGTCAAAAGTGGCCAATCCCTCTGGGACTTTGCTGCAGAAAACACTACCATTCGCGCAGTACAAATTAGTAACAAAATCCCTATTGAATCATCAGTCATCCACGTCAACCAAGTCCTCACCTTCTTTGGAGGTCAATGGGAAATCAAAGCTTCTAAATCACATTACGCTCTTCAGCTTCTACTCGACGGGAAATTATTCCGCTTCTACAACATAGGAATTGGCAAAGATAACCGAACTCCATTTGGAGAATTTTTTATATCTGGAAAAAAACGCGAACCCAGCTGGAAAGGCTACCCCTTTGGCCACCCAGAAAATGTTTTAGGAACTCGTTGGATGAGACTCACAAAAATTAGCGATGGCTCAAATGAAGGCTATGGTATCCACGGAACAAGTGAACCTGAATCTATCGGCACTGCATCTAGTCTAGGTTGCATACGCATGAGAAACGAAGACGTTGAAGAACTTTTTAATTTTATACCTGACAACAAAATCAAAGTGACAATTGAGGACTAAACATGGAAAACTTTGTACTAGAATTTGAGAAACCTATTATTGAGCTCAAAGAAAAACTTAGCGAAATTCAAGAATTTGGCGAAACTAACAACATCGATATGTCTAAACAGATCGCCGAGCTTGAATCCCAAATCACAAGTAAAAGCACTGAAATCTTTGGCTCGCTCACCCCCTGGCAACGCGTTCAAGTGGCTCGTCACCCTCAGCGCCCCTACGCTTTAGATTACTTAAATATTTTTGCATCAGACTTTGTTGAACTCAAAGGTGATCGTCGCTTTGGCAACGACGAAGCAATTATTGGCGGATTCGCTAAACTTCGCGATGGTCGCAAAGTTATGGTTATTGCTCAACAAAAAGGACGTGACCTCAAGGAAAGAAGCCTCAGAAACTTCGGCATGGCTCACCCAGAAGGTTACCGTAAAGCTCTACGTTTAATGCAACTTGCAGATAAAGTTGGCTGCCCAATTATCACAATTATTGACACACCTGGTGCGTACCCAGGTATTGCCTCAGAAGAACGTCACGTCGGCGAAGCTATCGCCGTTAACCTCTTAGAGATGTTCAAACTCCGCGTACCAATCATCTCTGTAGTCATTGGTGAAGGTGGATCCGGCGGAGCTCTTGGCATTGGCGTAGCAAACAAAGTTTTCATTATGGAAAACGCTTATTATTCAGTTATCAGCCCAGAAGGATGCGCAGGCATTATTTGGAAAGACGGCGCCAAAGCACCTGAAGCTGCTGCCGCAATGAAAATTTCTGCTGGCGAACTTCTAAAACTCAAGGTTGTCGATGACATTGTCAAAGAACCTCTTGGCGGTGCTCACAAAGATCACGAAGTTGCTGGCAATGCCCTCTACGAGATGATCAGTAAAGAACTTAACGATCTTTCTGAGCTCAGTGAACAAGAAATCCTTGATCAGCGCTATGATAGATTTAGGGAAATTGGATCTTTTCTAGAAAATTAACTCCAAAAAATTTGGATTCATTAACAAATTTTACATATTAATTAAGCGATCATTTTTTGATCGCTTTTTTTTATAAATCAATAGGAGACAACACATGAAAAAAATATTTTTATTCATCATGATAGCAGTAAGCACTACTCTATTTGCAAAGAATGCCCCAAGCTTCGAACTAAAAGATAGCACTGGAAAAACTCATAGCTTATCTGATTATAAAGATAAAATTGTCGTTTTAGAATTTGTGAACTATTCATGCCCTTTCGTAAAAAAACATTACGATGCGTCCGGAAACATCCCCTCGCTCCAAAAAGCCTACAAAGATAAAGGTGTTATTTGGTTATCTGTCTGCTCATCTGCAGAAGGTAAACAAGGCAACTTTTCCGCCAGTGAGCTAACTAAACTCCATGCAAAAAATGGTGCACAACCTAGCGCTTACTTAATTGATGATAGTGGCGTTGTCGGCAAAGCCTACGGAGCAAAAGTCACACCTCATATTTTCATTATTGATAAATCGGGCTCACTTGTTTATCAAGGAGGAATCGATAGTAAAAAAAGCACTAAAGCAGGTGACATCGCTTCTGCTGAACCTTACGTAAAAAACGCCCTCAATGAGCTATTAGCCGGCAAGCCCGTTTCCACCACCAAAACTAAAGCCTACGGCTGTGGTATTAAATACGTAAAGTAACATGCGTTTAATACCTTCTCTATTATTACTTTTAGTAACAAGCTTTTCTGCCTATGCAGAAAAGCTTGTTGATGCTAAAATCATTCTCCCCCGCAGCTACGCGGCTCCTGGACAAGTACGACAAATCATCATAAAAACAACTGTAAAAAAAGGCTGGCACATTTACTGGAAAAACCCTGGTGAAAGCGGCTTAGCGCCAAGCTTCACTTGGCATGGCGACAATTACGATATAAAGAAAATCCACTGGCCAACTCCAAAAGCCTATACAAATGCTGGAATCCTTAATAACATCTATGATGGTGAAGTTTTATTCATTGCAGATTTACTTGTGAAACCGGGCACTAAAGACGGAAAGATAGACATCAAAGCAGACATAGATTTCCTCGTCTGCAAAGAGAGCTGCATCATGCAATCAGTAAAAGTATCAAGTACCATTGAGGTCAACTCAAAAAACATGATAGAAACTATGCAAATTCATCCTTTATTATCAAAAGCTATGGATTTGCTCCCTAGAACTGTCGCTATCACTAACAAAGACATTAAGGGAAATAAGTTTTCTTTAGATTTACCTAATAATTTACACAATAAAGAACTTTATTTTGCGTTTGATGAAGATGGCATCGTTATGAAACAAGGCAATCAAAAAGAAGGTCAATTCAATTTCACGAGCAATGAAAAAACTGAATTAAAAGGCCTCATCATCTCCAAAGAAGGCCCGTCGTGGAGAGTCAAAAACTAAACTAACTTCTCAATTTCAACATTAACTTGATCTAAGCTACTACTGAATGGCGCCATCACATACTGGCCATCTGAGAGAGCTTTATAGCTCTTCAAAGATTGATGTAAATACTTTTTTGTGTTTATGGCAGCCTGAAGCCCACTCAAACCATTGCTCAAACCCGCCGTTAAAGCAGAGCTAACTCGACAACCCGTACCATGACTCGCTTTGATCTCAAGTTCATCAGTCTTCAAGGACCACAAACCACTCTCATCGATAAAAAAGTCTATTGATGGAGCCTCTGCATTATGCCCACCCTTTAAATACACTGGAACTTGAACCAGATCGAAATACCTCTGCACCATTTCTTCTCCACACATCACTTCATCGATACCTAGCAAAAATCGAAGCTCAGGAAAATTAGGCGTCACCATATTAGCCGAAGGTATTAATAAATCCCTCATCACTCCCCAAGCACTCTTCTCTAACAATTCGGTCCCAGAGGTCGACATCATCAAGGGATCAACCACCAATTGTGCACTTGAAGGCTTTCTCTCCAAAAAAACATTGATATACTCTCCGTCCACCAACATCCCCGTTTTGATACAAGCTGGCTGAAAATCAGAGAACACCACCTCCAATTGATCCTCAAAGGCCGTAATACCCACTGGGTTCACTGATAAAACTCGCGAGTAACTCTGAGCCGTAGTCGCTGACAGGACTGATAAGGCATGACAATTGAAATAATTAAACACTTGTAAATCCGCCTGAACACCAGCTTCACCACCACTATCCGCTCCCGCAATAGTAAGGCATGTATTAAGTTTATTTATCACAAAAACGACTCCTTGAACGATTATTTTTCTGGCTTAAAAATAACCCAATTCATACAATACACTCAAAATTAGTAGATTTTCTTTTAATTTTTTTGCCTTTAAGCGTCAAATTAAAGGCCCGAGCGGTGATTTTTAACTGGATACAGTTAATTTATTAGCTTATCGAAACAGAATTGGGAATTTATCTATGATAGAAATGCATGACTTATTGCAGCTTGTTATCGACGAGGGAGCGAGTGACCTTCACATAACAGTTGGCGTACCGCCAATGTTGCGAATTAACGGATCATTAAACGGACTAGAAACAGCACCATTAGGACCTGAAGATACTGAAAGGCTGATGAAATCAATAACGTCCGATAAAAACCGTGTTGCAGTAAGTGAAAATGGCGGCGCCGACTTTGGCTTTGCATTTGGCGAACAAGCTCGATTCCGTGTTTCTGTTTTTAAACAAAAAAACACTTACGCAATGGTTTTACGTACGATCTCCAATGCACTTCTCACTCTAGAGCAAATCGGCCTCCCCCCAGCTATTAAAGACTTACTCTACACACCTCGAGGACTCATCCTCGTTACCGGCCCAACTGGTTCAGGTAAATCAACAACTCTGGCATCAATGATCAACGTCATCAATAATGAAAGAGATTGTCACATACTCACTGTTGAAGACCCTATAGAATTCTACCACCCCCACAAGACTTCGATTGTAAATCAACGAGAAATTGGCCCGGATGTCCCTTCTTTTGGAGAAGCTCTCAGACGTGCACTTCGTCAAGACCCCGACGTCATACTTGTCGGTGAAATGCGAGACCTAGAAACAATCTCTGCCGCTGTAACTGCCGCGGAAACAGGCCACTTAGTATTTGGAACTCTCCACACTACTGGTGCAGCTGAAACGGTAGACAGAATTATTGACGTCTTCCCCACCGACCAACAAGAACAAGTCCGCTCCCAGTTAGCGGCTGGCTTAGTGGCAGTTATCTCTCAGGCACTGTTACCTAAAGTTGGTGGAGGACGTGTTGCTGCCTTTGAAATTATGATTTCTACCGACTCAATCAAGGCACTCATTCGAGATAACAAAACTTTCCAGGTTGTATCAGAGATTCAAACTGGCCAAAAATACGGCATGAACACCCTCGATGCTCACCTCCTCCAACTCTATGAGGAAGAGAAAATCACTTATGCTGACATGATCACTAAGTGTAAAGATGTACAAGCAATCAACAACAACCTCAACGTTTAAGGAGTAGACATGGCTAAGTTTAAATATGTAGCAATGGATGCTACTGGCAAAGAGCATAAAGGTATAATCGAAGCTGAAAGTGAGGCTGATGCAAGCGCTCAACTAAAGCAGCAAAGCATGATTCCCACATCGATAACTCAAGAGTCTGCTGCTAAAAAGAAAAAGAAAAAAGGCGCTGGCGGAGGCATGGGTGCCATCACACTTGGCACACCAAAAATGACCTCAAAAAATCTAACTGTTTTTACGAGACAGCTAGCTACACTCCTTGGTGCGGGGCTCCCAATGGTCCGCGCCATACGAACCCTCGCAAAACAAGCGAAAAAAGACGTTATACTCAGGCAAATATTGACTCAAATCGCCGACTCAATCGAAGGTGGCAACGGCTTCTCCGATGCTCTTGCCTCTCAACCTAAATCATTTAACAAGCTCTACGTAAACATGATCCGTGCTGGTGAAGCATCTGGTGCCATGGAAGCCGTACTTAACCGCCTTGCGGAATTCATGGAGAAATCAGAAAAACTCAAGCGAAAAGTTAAGGGTGCACTCATGTATCCTTGTTCAGTACTTTTCATTGCCGTATGTATTACTTGGGGTCTCATGACATTCATTGTCCCTAAGTTTAAAGAAATCTTCGACGACCTCCTTGCTGGTGAACCTCTCCCAGGATTAACTGAGTTCGTAGTTCAACTCTCCACCTTCATCAACACCATGTGGTACATCCCTCTTGGTACTATTGTAGGTGCTGTATTTGCCTTCAAAGCATTTAAATCAACGAAAGGCGGCTCCTACGCCATTGACATGGTCCTCCTCAAAATGCCCCCCCTCGGTGGCATGGTCACAAAAGTAAACACAGCCCAATTCTGTCGAGTCCTTTCGACTCTTTTAGGCTCAGGTGTAGCCATCTTAAACGCCTTAGAAATTGTAAGGAACACAACTAGTAACGCCGTTGTAGCTAAAGCAGTCCAAAGCGTTGCTGACTCTGTTAAAGAAGGTGAAAGTGTAAGTAAACCTCTTGATCAATCTGGCATATTCCCTCTAATGATGATTTCGATGGTAGAAGTTGGCGAAGAAACAGGTGCAATGCCTGAGATGATGCTTCGTGTAGCAGATATTTACGAAGAAGAAGTTGATGTTGCCGTAGACGGCCTCACCTCACTTATTGAACCTATAATGATCGTTTTCCTAGCCGTCGTCGTTGGTGGCATAGTTATTGCCATGTTCATGCCCATGATTAAACTCATGCAGACAATGTAGTAAAATTTTATTAACTAAAGAAATATTATAAATAAATGAAAAAACTTATATTTACTGGACTATCTTCCACTGCAGCCCTTGCTTCACTAAGTCCTGAACTGCATGCGGAAAGCCAAACTGAATTAGATGCCGATATGAAGCTCATCAAAGCTTACATTGACAATTCTGACAAATTTGACTTCACAAAAGAATTAACTTTTCAAATCAAGCTCGCTAAAGCGACCTACAAGAGCCAAAAAGATGCTCTCGCAAAGATTGACATCATGCTTGCTTTCTCAAAAAAACGCAACACGACAGCGAGAAAAGTCCTTACTGACTTTGGTATGAACAGCCCTCAGTCAGAAGGTGTTTTATACTTCTTTATCGAAAAGGCACAAGAAGCCAACGATCGAAAAAGCTTAGCTATTGCAGGCAAATTATTCTTTGAATCAAAATTCAAAGAAAGCCTCAGTAAAGAAAATCCCTACTTTGAAACACTCCAAGGCGCCGCATACTCCTACAATCTTGAACTCACTAAGAGTGACAAAAACAAATCGAAAGCTTTTGAAGCCTGGTGGAAAAGCAAAGGCTTCCCGCCAATTGCACCGCCTGATCAATCTCCTTCAGAAGCCCTCTACGCTCAAACCGTAGCTGTAATGGATGAAGCTCTTGAGATTTTCACAAAAAGAAAGCCTGGCACAATAAATACAGCTGACATTAAGTCCCAAATCAAACTCATTAAAGAACTTGAATTTGAACAATCAAATGACCAGATCGACCCATGGTTTCTGCTGTGCGTAAGTGAAGCTGCTCGTGGCATGGCCCTACTTGGAGAAGAACAAGAAGCCCTACCATGGCTTGCACATTACTACAAAAGATTTGCTGATATTGATGCTGCTGTAAAAGCTACGGCTAAAAGAGAAGGCAAGCCTGAAATAGTTAGTACTTCAATCATGTCTAACTTCCTTTATTCAAAAGCCTGCATCTACTGGGCCGTTGCTCAACGCTCTGCAAAAGCTGGGGATAATGCCAAAGCTCAAACTTCACTAGTAGACAAAGGCACTCAAAATGCCGCTGTAAATATGTACCTCCTCGTTATGCGCTACCCACAATCACGCGGGGCAATCAAAACTTTATTTGAGTATGATGATGTTTGGAAGCTTTACGCAAAAGTTGGTGGAACAAAAAGCAAAAAAGCTCTCCCTACAGACAAAAAGCTTATTTTCATGGCTAATTACTCTAAAAAAGATTACGATAAAGCTATCACACTAGCTGATGAGTATATTAAGTCTGTAAAGAATATGAATGACAAAGGCGAAGTTCTTTGGCTAAGTTTCTATGCGGCTACTCAAATCGATAACTTCGAAAAAGCGGAAGAGTATTACAAAATCCTTAAAAATGAATTCTCGAGCAACGCCGCTTTAAGAGCTGCTTATCTAGACAAAGCAACTGGCTGGAGAAAAAGCTTCTACAAAACTCGCGTCAAGGAACTTGCAGATGACCCTAGCAAGAAATCAGCTTACGAAATCTTATCTAAGATCAAGCTATCGGATCCAAACAACCCAAACGATGCTCTACTTGACCTAGTTGATGAAGTCAAACTCGCTTTCAGTACTTACGGAAAATCAAGAAGTGCAGGCAAAGCCAAAGCTAAAGAAACTTTAGCCCTCATTGAGGCTTACATCAAAAAATTCCCTAACACAACTCAATTAACTTTGGCTTACTCACTTAAGGGCCAAATTGCGGAAATCGCACAAGAGCACCAAATTGCCCTTGAATCGTATCAAGAATTCCTCAAACGTGAAAGTGGTATTGATACTAAGGGGAAATATAAAAGAGCTGAAGCTTTTTATCACATAGCTTACAACTTGCTAAAACTCGACCAAATTGAAGGCGCCAACGGCATGCTTAACGCTGTTGAAACCTACAAAAACTACATCGCTAAAAATGACTTCAGTGATGCGAGTGATAAGCAACAAAAAAATCTAAATGATTTTAATGCTGGCTTAGACATCTGGAAAATAGATATTGACTACAATAAAATCAAAGAAGTCAAAACAGCTTTTAATGAGTCCGACAAGAAACTCAAAGCTTCCCCTGATGACAAGTCACTCCAAACGACACATAAACAGCAGCTCGAAAAACTCCAAAAAATGTCATCTAAAGTTGCAGACAGCTACCTTGATTGGACGAAACGCAATAAAACTAACAGCAAAATTGCAACGATCCTCGCAAAAGTCGGTGGCATTTACCAAGATGCTAAAATGGATCGTGAGTCACAGAAGATCTTCAGTGAAATTTCTGAACGTTTCCCAGATAGCCCTGTGTTAGAACAAATTCAGATGCGCCTCGTTATCTCCTACATCAACAACAAGGACATTGGAGCTGCAGCTAAAGAAGCAGCTAAATTGGACTATGAAAAAATGTCCGTAGGCACACTTCAATACTTAGTGTCTAAATTCCTCTACCCATCAAAACCTGACAAACGAAAGCTCAATCAAAATGATTTTGAGAAAGCTACTCAGATAGTCATCAAAGCCTCAAACAAGATCATTACTCAATCAAGTGAACAAAGTGCAAAACACCGTTACGCATTTTATGCTGGACGTGCACACTTCTTAATAGGCGAAAAACTTGAAGCAGGAAAACTATTTGATATCATCAAAAATGAAGCTCCTAACTCACCTTACAGTTTAGAGATATCATTCCTAGATGTTGAGATCATGATTGAAAAAGGCAAATATACAGAGGCTGATAAGATCATCTCTGATCTTGAAAACTTAGTTAAGACCTATGGCACTCCTTTACAACATGCTAAAGTGAGAACACTAAGTGGCAAAGTCGGCTTTGGTGCTAAACAGGAAAACTTTGTTAGAAAAGGTAAGACTCAGTGCTACTTAGTCTATATCAGTCAATTCCCTAATACCGTTGAAGAAACTGAAGCGAAAGAAGTTATGGAAAATGCAACTTTTTACCTTACCATGTGTAAAGCTTTGCTCGGAGAAGATATTAAACAGTTAAGAACTGAATTCTTACAAAAATACCCTTCTTCCTCCTTCCGCGATCAAGTTCTAACGCCTCCAAGCGCTATTAAATAAGGATTTCAACCAATGAAAAAAATCATATTCACACTCCTCACACTTGTTGGCTTCACCTCGTGGTCACAAGTCACCATCGGTCTTAAGGATGGAAAACTTATTGAGGGCCAAGAAATTGGTGAAAAAACAGGACGAATCACCATCACTATATCTGGTGGCGCTACTCGTACACTAGATAAAAACGACATCAAATACATTGACTGCCCTCAGCCTAAGTATATCTCTTCTTTGATTAAGTATACTAATGCAGGTAAATATGACGCTGTACTTAAAACAGAGAAAAACCTAAAAGAAGTAAGTCTCTTCGGTTGGGGCCAAATAGGTCATTTATATTACAGCCGAGCCTTACTTGCAAAAGGTAAAGTTGAAGATGCACGTAAAATGTTAAGACGCGCACGCTTCTCTGCTGTTAATACGAGTAATAAGTTACTTGATGATACAATCATCATGGCCGCACTTATTGATATTGAAGTCCATGATAAAAAACTTGCTGCAGCTGAAGATTACATCAAAAAAATATCGGAAAAACAATTCGACTCTAACGGCCAAAAATACTATTTCATGGCAAAAGGAAACTACTACAGAGCCAAGGGTGACGCTAACCAAGCACTCGCAAGCTACTTCAAAGTAATTTTACTAGAATCGCCAAAAGATTTCGAAAGAAAGCGTGCTTTGGAGAAAGTTAAGGAAATTTATACAGAATTTAACGATCCCCGCCTAGCAGAACTCAACAAACTTTAATATACTAAACGATTAATTTATTAAGATACACAACAGGAGCCAATAAATGTTAAACAACACACTAAAGTACACTCTCGCATCACTAGCCCTTTCGATGAGCGCTTTTGCACAAGAAGCCGCAGAAGCTGGTGGCGAAGCAGCTGCTCAAAATACAACAGCAGGTTTTAAAGAAATTATTTTTGGTGGCGGTGCCGTAGGTATCTTCATTTGGGTACTTATCTTACTCTGTTCACTCGGTATGCTCGCCTTTATCATCGACTCTGTCCTTATCTTAAATCGCGAAAAAATTCTTCCTGCACATCTTCAAGATGCTGTAGAAGACTCACTTAACGACGGTGACCTAGAATCCGCTATTGCCGCTTGTGAAGAAACTCCTAGCCCCCTTGCAAACATTCTCCTTGCTGCTTTTGCAAATATCGCAGAGGGTTACGATGTTATCCAAGATTCAGTTTCATCTGCTGCAGATTTAGAAAACGAAAAAATCCTTCAACGTATCAACTATTTAAACGTATTTGGTCAAATGGGTCCAATGTTAGGTCTACTAGGTACAGTATCTGGTATGGTTGGCGCTTTTGCGGGTCTTGCAAATAAAACTGGTGCTGCTAAAGCAACTTTCCTTGCAAACCAAATTTCAATCGCACTATGGACAACTGTTGCTGGTCTCTTGATTTCAATCCCAGCCTTACTCGGCTACACACTTGCTCGTAACGCCGCAATCAAAATCACTATCGAAACTCAGTCTACCGTTCTTGACCTCATTAAAAAGCTGAAAGATGCTGAAGTAGATGACGAAGAATACGAAGACGAAGAATACGAGTAATAATGTTCTATAATGGCCAATAGTAAAGACGTCAAAGCAGAAGGAGCACCGATTTCCTCCTTGATCGATGTGGTTTTCCTACTGATTATGTTTTTTGTAGCGACAGCCCAAATGGATCAGGAAGGCTTCGACCAAAACGTGCAACTTGCCATCGCTTATGATATGGAGAAAATCAAAAATAGAGCCAATGGACAATTCCCAATTAGTGTCCTTAAAGAAGGTGTAGTTTCTACAGGACCTGGTAGCACTGGTGACATTGCTGGTCTTAAGAGAGAACTCACTCAACACGTAGCGAACTATGGCGACGAAGTAACTGTCATCATACGTCCTGACAAGGAAGTTGAGCTCAAAGTTATCGAAGAAGTTATGAGTGCTGTAGGTGAATGTGGCGTAGCTAAAATCAATATCTCCGCGAAGTTAGAGGAATAAGATGGCTAAAAAACGCAAGAAAAAAAGAATTGAAGAAGAAGCTGAAGTACCACTCTCAGCAATGATTGACGTCACCTTCCTTCTCTTGACATATTTCATTATGACTCAAACTGAAGTCATTGAAGAAGCTTATATTGCAATGAATATGGTTGCCCCTAACCCAGGTCCTCCACCCGAGGTTAAACCAACTATTTTTGACATTAAAGTCTTCGAAAATGATTATGTCGTACAAGGTCGCGCATTTAAAGAAATTGACGCATTAGGTGCTTATTTAGCCGCCTTTGCACGTGAGACTGCGGGCGCTGAGATCACTATTGATTTAAAGCTTCAAGGCAGAGCAAAAACTAAGCGTTTAGTTGACTTATTAGATATCCTTGCCAAAGAAGGACTTGAGAAAAAAATCAATATTGCCTTCCTTCAATAACTACACTTGATTTACATAAACTAAGCCCCTTTATTAAACGATAGAAAGTTCCTTTCTATCGTTTTTTTATTTCTCAAACAAAGGTGATAAACAATGGCTAAGAAAAAAAAGTTGAAAATCGTAATTGGTGACACTGAAGTCCCTCTCTCTGCAATGATAGACGTAACTTTCTTACTTCTCGCATATTTCCTCATTACGAGTAGTCCAGTGATTGAAGAAGCTCATGTCGCTATAAATACACCATCAATACTAACTACGCCTATTATAGAAATCGATCATTCCACTTTTGACATACACGTTTTAAAAGACAAGTATCATATCCCCGAGCTAGGACGAACTTTTGAAAATGCTCAAGACATGAAAAATTTCATTGCGGACTTCGCAAATAATACCGAAGGCGACAATAACAAAGTAAATTTAAAACTAGATGGTAGCGCAAAGACTGAGCGACTCGTAGATTTAATCGATCTTTTAGCAAAGGAAGGCTTAGAAGACAAAATGACCCTTGCCTTCCTTAACTAAAGTCTCCATTCATTGTTAATACCAGCGAACGCCCTGACGCATAGTCACGGTGTTCGCATAAGTATATACCCTGCCAGGTACCTAACGCTAAACGACCATTTTTTATGGGTATACTTACACTCGAACCTAAAATAGAGGATTTCAGATGTGCAGGCATATCATCTGACCCTTCATAAGTATGCAAATAATAAGGCGCATTTTCAGGTACCATTTCATTAAAATGACTCTCAAAGTCCGTGCGAACGGTTGGATCGGCATTTTCATTTATAGTTAGAGATGCCGAACTATGCTTAATAAAAATATGCAATAAACCTACTTTACAGGTCCGCAAATCTTCCAACTCCCCTATTATGTCATCTGTAATCAAATGAAAGCCCCGGGATTTAGTCGGTAAATTAATTTCTTTTTGTTTCCACATATTTAAATAACTTTTAATAATTAATCATAGATGGGTATTATACACCTTAATGATATATTGGAAAAATCTATCTCAAAAAAGACTCATCATGACCTTAATAAAAAATAAAAAACCCATCATTAAAATTAGCGATAATTTTTCTAAATACCTAGAATCCCATAGTCGTCATTTTATTCTTCCTTTAGACTATGAAGATTTATTGCGTTTTCAAGATTCCTTCCCTGTCTATGATCACGATGACGAGCCCACCCTTTGGGAAACTGTCATGTATCCCCATCAAGAACAGGTCATCTTAGAAAAAGCTCTTCTCCAAATATACGTAACTCTTTTAGCTGGTGGCGACAAATCAATTATTGAACACCTTAGCGTTGATCGTATAGATTACTGCGCCTTTGCTAACTCGCGTCCATTCAGAATCCGCGTCATAAATAAATTCAATGATAACCGTGACCATTTTTACGTTAAAAAAGCCGATGCCTCGAGAATATATGGCCTCGAATTCGAAGGCTTACTCTCCCCCAATCGCGTCAATTATATGGTGGATCAAAACACACTAATTGAAGAACATATTATCGGTATTCCTGGCGACCATTATATAGAACACAATATGTCTCACCCTAAAGTCAACCCTGTTCGCCTCTGTAAAGAGTTTGTTAAATTTAATGAACGCTGCTTTACTTCCCTCATTGGAGACATGCGATCATATAACTATGTCGTCAATGTCACACCAGATGTGGAGGAAGATCAGTATCGAGTACGACCTATAGATTTTGACCAATTTTGCCACGAAGGCAATGTCCAAGTTTATCTCCCTCAATTTTTCCCTGAAAACCAAAAGATCGTTCAACTCTGCATGGATCGCCTTAATCCAGAAACTGTACGTCAGTATCAGAGAGAGGAAAGAAACATCATATATCGTCGCTTTCTGTACTCTAAACAACAAGTTAAAAGTCTTGTTGCCTGCATGAGTAAAGACAAACTTGCCTCACGTGAAAATATTGTCCAGTTACGCGAAGAACTCTCCGAATTCCATAAGAACAAAGATTTCATCAAGTGCAATAATATGGGGGACATCATCAAGCAAAACATTATTACCTTACTCAACCTCGAATCTAAGAAAAAGTAATTTATGCAATAAAAAAGCGCCCTCCTTACGGAAGCCGCTTTTTTTAAAGAAACAAACTTTCTTAGAAAGTTACTACTGACCTAATCGCTTTCCCCTCATGCATGAGGTCAAAGGCTCTATTGATCTCTTCAATTGGCATTGAGTAAGTAATCATGCTATCAATTTCAATCTTACCCGCAAGATAATCATCTACTAAGCCAGGAAGCTCTGAACGGCCTTTAACACCACCAAAAGCTGTCCCCATCCATTGGCGGCCAGTTACTAACTGAAAAGGACGCGTGCTAATTTCTTGACCCGATCCAGCTACACCAATAATTACTGATTTACCCCAGCCCTTATGGCAACATTCCAAAGCTGAACGCATCACCTGTGTATTACCGATACATTCAAAAGAATAGTCAACACCACCATCAGTAAGTTCAACAATAACATCCTGAATGGACGCACCATGTTTCTTAGGATTAATAAAATCTGTCGCACCGAGCTGTTTAGCCATTTCAAATTTATCTTCATTGATGTCAACGCAAATAATACGACTCGCTCCAGCCATCACAGCACCCTGAACGCATGAAAGGCCTATGCCGCCCATACCAAAGACGGCAACTGTAGAACCTGGCTCTACTTTAGCCGTATTAAGCACAGCACCAATACCAGTCGTGATACCACAACCGAGCAAGCAAACTTTTTCTAACGGTGCGGCCTTGTTGATTTTTGCTACAGAGATTTCCGCCACAACTGAATACTCTGAGAATGTCGAAGTGCCCATATAGTGAAGAAGTTTTTGACCCTTATATGAAAAACGACTCGACCCATCTGGCATCACACCCTTACCCTGAGTTGCACGAACTGCTTGGCATAAATTTGTTTTACCTGAGGTACAGAATTTACAGACTCCGCATTCGGGTATATAAAGTGGAATAACATGATCACCCGGAACAACACTTGTTACGCCAGGCCCAATTGCTTCAACAATTGCTCCACCTTCATGACCTAAGATGACAGGGAACTCACCCTCAGGATCATCTCCTGAAAGCGTGAATGCATCCGTGTGACAAACGCCAGAGGCAACATTACGGATTAAAACTTCACCTGCTTTTGGACCCTCTACATCAATTTCTACGATCTCTAATGGTTTGCCTGCGGCAAAGGCAACAGCTGCTTTTGATTTCATTTTTTATTCCTTTAGCTATTTATTTAAATTTTTGTAATGTTAATTTTACTGATAAACTACAAAAATCAATAGGTAAATTCAATGATTGAAAAAAAGTCTGAAAATCTTATTTTTAATGGGCAACAATTTTTTTATTCGCATCACTCCGACACCCTGAATTGCGACATGGAATTTTCCGTCTACCTGCCACCCCAATCGAAAAACAAAAAATACCCCGTTCTTTACTGGCTTTCGGGCTTAACCTGCACTGCTGAGAATTTCACCACTAAATCTGGATTTCAAAGATATGCGGCAGATCACGGTGTGATTGTCGTCGCTCCTGACACAAGCCCTAGAGGGGCACAAGTAAAAGACATTAAAGATGAATGGGACATCGGTTGTGGAGCGGGTTTCTACGTCAACGCGACGACAAATGAGTGGGATCAACACTTCAAAATGTACGATTATATCACAAAAGAATTACCCACCCTTATTAAGGACAATTTCAACTGCTCTGACAAAGCTTCCATATCAGGTCATAGCATGGGTGGTCATGGCGCCCTCATCTGCTCTTTAAAAAACCCTGGAATGTACCAATCCACATCGGCATTTTCACCAATTGTAAACCCTGTCAATTGTCCCTGGGGTCAAAAAGCATTCAGCACTTACCTTGGTGAGGATATAGAATTATGGTCTGCGTGGGATAGTGTCGAACTCATTAAACAAGGCCATCAAGTCAATCATCTTTTCGTTGACCAAGGACTTGCGGATAATTTTTTAGATAATCAACTCAAAACTGACGCCTTGAAACAAGCTTGCGAGAGCAAAAAAATAAACCTAGAACTCAAGTATAGGCAAGGCTACGACCACTCATATTACTACATATCTTCGTTTATTGGCGAGCACATAAAGTGGCATGCGCAGTTCTTAAATTAATCTAAATTCTCCCACTCAGGTCCTTCTTCGCTAATGCCTTTAAGGACCTTAACTTTTTTCTCGACTTCAGCTAATTTTGCTGAACAAACTTTTGCAAGATCACTCCCCTTTTCAAACTTCTTAAAGCTATCCTCTAAGCTAAGTTCTCCTTGCTCCATTTCCTGAACAATTTTCTCTAGCTCTCCTAAGGCTTCTTCAAATTTTTTCTCTTTCATTCTTTTACCTTCTTTTCAACTTTTGCGACTAATGAACCTTTTGCTAAACGAATTTCGAGCAAATCAGATTTTTCCACATCCTCATTAGAATGCAAGATTTCTCCCTTGCTCCGCACAATACTGTAACCTCGATCCAGCGTACTTTGCGGGTTTAGCAATTTTAAATTTTTATGTATAGCTTCTAACTGACTCCCCTTATTCCGAACAAAATTTTCGAAGGAAGTCATCAGTCGAGTTTTTAAGTGCTGTAACTCTTCTTTCTGACGCAATATATCAGGTGTACGGTTTTTCAAACGCCCCTCAAGCTCCATGAGTCTTTGCGACATGTACTGTAAGCGCTTCTGTAAGGCTTGCTCTAATTTTAATTTTACAAAGTCTAAATTCTGATACTGAACTTCTAGTTTTTTCTCTGGATTATTCATCATCAAACGATGCTTACATTCACGGAATTTCTGTGCTAATGAATACAACTTAAGTTGTAAATTCTTATCCAAAGATCGCATTTGATTATTGAGCTCTTGAATGAATTCGGCTCGACTCTTGACCACTAACTCGGCTGCAGCTGAAGGGGTCGGAGCTCGCAAATCCGCAACAAAATCAGAAATTGTAAAGTCCACTTCGTGGCCAATAGCAGAAATAATGGGGATGTGCGACTCGGCTATTGCATAAGCTAAGTGCTCCTGATTAAACTCCCATAAATCTTCAATGCTACCTCCACCACGCGTCATCACTATCACATCAGCCGCTTCCATCAAATTGCAACGATGAATCGCTCCTGCGATTTTTTTATGCGCGCCTTCTCCTTGAACTGGAACCGGAAACAAGCGTACTTCTTTTCCTGGAAAACGCCTGTTGAGTACCTGTAAAAAGTCGTGAAGTGCTGCTCCATCTGCCGAACTTATAACAGCAATCTTTTCTGGAAAAACGGGCAAACTCTGCTTTTTCTCTTGAGAGAATAAACCCAAATCACTCAACTTCTTTTTTAACTGCTCAAATTCGAGCTGAAGTTTCCCCACTCCGCCAGGACGCAATTCTCTCACAATAATTTGCGTTCTCCCCGAAGGAGCAAAATACGTTAAACTTCCAAAAACCTCAACTTCCATACCATCCTGCATAGAAAATGAACGCGCCTGCTGTGCACCATTAAAGTAGGTACATGAGACTTGGGATTTAGCGTCTTTAATCGAAAAATAGACATGCCCAGAACTATGAATTGTCAGGTTAGAAACTTCTCCTTTAACCCAAAAAGGTTTCACTCCCTGCTCAAGTACTTGACGAACAGCCATCGCTACCTGACTCACAGACCACATGTTCTGATTTTGACTCATCTTTATCTAAGCGCCTTCATATTTCTTTTTTGTCTTTGTTCGTTAACAAAGCGCCAAACAGTTTGTGATTTATGTAGAACTTTAATAAGTGCAGATGTACTCAAGGGTAGATTTTTCGATAAATCAGAAACTTGATACGAACACTCATCCAAACCATCCATTAAGGTGGCTATCAAAACTGGATAGAGTTTATTTTTCTCATTCATATTCCAATCCCCACTCCAAGCTTCATATTCTTCACGCATTTGCAAAGCGAGCTCTAGTCTAAGACGACGCAAGGCTCGTTTCTTATTGACGGATTGCTGACGGTCTTCTGATGCCGATGCTTGTATATCCGTTTCTTTATGGATTAAACGCACTGCAGATGAGGTTTTATTCTTTTTCTGCCCTCCAGGACCCGACGCCTTAAAAAAGTCCTGTGTGCATTGTTTCAACAAGTCTTCATCATCCAAGAGTAAAAGGTCTTGACGTTTCATTATCCCGGAGGCCAATTAAGACTTCTGCCACCGATAATGTGAAAATGTAAGTGAAATACACTCTGCTGGGCTCCTGCGCCATTATTAGTCACGACTCGGTAATCTTCAAAGCCCTGAGAATGGGCAATCTCTTTCGTTTTGATCATCATGTGCCCTAATAAAGCCTGATCATTTTCTTCCGCATCAGATAAGTTGAGTAATTCTTTTTTAGGAATTAATAAAATGTGCATGGGAGCTGTTGGGTTAATATCTTTAAAAGCTAGGCAAAGTTCATCTTCATAAACTATGTCCGCTGGAATTTCCTTTGCAATAATTTTGGAAAAAATTGTACTCATGTAAAAACTCCGTATTAAACTTAATCAGTCTTATAATTTAGACGATTTATTAATCTCTCCAAGTCGCCAAGTTTTCATGGTCAACTTTTTTTGCTAGAGATTTCCATATCTCTTCATCTGCAGAACTACGGATCAAAGGCATAAAACCAAAGTTTAAATAGAGCCTAACGGCCTTCAGACGCATCGTATAGGTTCTTAAATAGGCCTTCTCATGCCCACATTCCTTTAAGCGTTTGAGAACTTCGCTTAAGAGGCAATTGGCTAAGCCTTGCCCTTGATAATCGGGATGAACTGCCACCCAATGAACGCGACCCCAACTTTGACCTAAAAAGTTTTTATCATACCAAGCCGTGGCAGTGGCAACTGCAAGTCCGTCGGAATTACAAATATAAATTTGACGCTTCTCTAATTTTTGAGCCTTGGCTCCAAAGTACTCTTTAAAAGTCGTCGAATAAACTTTATTATAATTATCGGAAGCTTTGTAGATTCTAAACCAATTTTCTTCATCTTGAAATTCATAATTCCGAAAATAAAACCCTGCAGGCAAAGGACTCGAAACAAGCTCATTCAAATGAGCTCGCGTTAGGAAAATTTCTTGATATTTAGTATCATTCATAATAAAAAAAGGGCGGAATAAATCCGCCCATTAGAATTTGTTAAAGAAAACTATTTTTCGTCTTCTTCCTCTTCTTCGTCGAGGTCATCTTCCTCTTCATCGTCAAACTCAGATATTTCGTCTTCGCCGATAAACTCTTCGGTCTCATCCTTGCTTGCAGTAGTCTCTGTCGTAGTTTTGGGAGATACACCAATAACATTCATCAATCTTTCGTCTAGGCCCTCTTCATCGAGAACTTCTTCATCAGGATCAATGATTTCATCGTAAGCATCTTCTTCGTTTTCTTCGTCATCATCATCTTCTTCTTCAAGCGATGCGACAAGATCTTCACGACTAAAACTAACCGTATCCATAATAGATGGACGAACAGGCTCAGATTTTTCAACACTCATTTTCTTTAAGTAAGGTGATTTTCCACCATACATATATAGATGGTCATGAATTTCTTGATCATCACTATCCATCCACTCATCCCAGTAGCCATCAATGCATTCTTCTAGGCCAGAATTCGATTCATCTAATGCTTTAGTCTTGCGCACATACTTAAGGGCTTGTGCCAAAGAATCAAAATTTGTATACTCGGGATCACCGTCATACCATACTCGATATTTACTCACGATTTTTTTCCTTAACTTTAACTATTGAAATTTAATTTTGAGAAATGAATAATCCCTATGAGAAAAAATGTCAAGTAGCAGAAGAAAAAAATTACAGAGAACCTTTGGTTGAATACAGGTTTGAAGTGCCATCTTTAGAGGCCGCAATGGCGAAAGCTTTCGCAAAACATTTGAAAATTGCTTCAGAAATATGGTGCTTATTATCACCATAATGAACAAGTACGTGAATGTTCATACGCCCAAAAATGGAAAGTGCTCTGAAAAATTCTTTTACCAATTCACAATCGAATGTCCCCATCTGCCCAGTAAAAACCTCAGGCACACGATATTCAAAATGAGGTGATTTACGGATATCTACAGCTACCGTACATAAAACCTCTTCCATGGGAAGTGTGAAACTACCGTAACGATTAACACCCGTCATATCTTCTGTGGCTTTATCAAAAGCCTGTCCTAAAACAATAGCCACATCTTCCACCGTGTGGTGAAAGTCAACTTCTATATCGCCAACTGCCTTCAAAGTCATGTCCATTTGTCCATGCTTAGCAATGTGAGTTAACATGTGATCAAAAAACGGTATTCCTGTATCAATAGTGTACCCAGTCCCCGAGAAAGGACGTAAGTCTAATTCAATTTCCGTTTCGTAAGTTTTTCTGTCTATCTTTACTTGTTCCATAATCTTTTGGCCATATAAACTAATTAATAAAGTAATTGAACTTAAATCTCCTTTTATTTAGATCAAGTCCATGTTGTAAGAGAGTTGTTTGATGTGTATAATACGCAGTCAATAGGAATGTTGAAATATTAAAAAAGTTTTACTTATGGAAATTACACTCACTCCCGATTATTGCTGTGGTGGCGGACACTGTGGCCCCATGCCTGGATATTTTTACGAATGCCCGCACTGCGGAACGGAAACTCAAGCTCGTACTGGTTTCGAATTAGAAGAAGGCGACGAACTTAAATGCTGCCTTTGTAAAGAATCAATAAAGGCAATCAAGAAAAAATCTAATTTTAAATTTGAATTTAGCTTGGACTAAGAACTATACTAAAGCATGAGTACACTGCCCCCAGAAGATCAGCCGCCTCAGCGTGGACTTAAAATCAAATCCCCAGGACAAAAACCCCAAGGATTAAAAATTGTCTCTTCAGGCAACGATAGTCATCAACTTAAGATGGTTAAGCCCTCTTCTCAGGACAATTCTCACCAGCTAAAAATTAAGTCTCCTTCTTCTACTTCATTTCATCCCAAAAACGCTCAAGAAACTTTAGACGAAATCGAATCCTTCGATCCACTTGCTACCTACGTTCAGCATCAAGAAACACTCTACGATATGGAAGAAAAAAAGCGACAAGCCATTGTCGAACAAGAAGAAAAACTTCGCAAACTAGAAGAAATGCAGGAGCAACGCCTGCGTGAATTAGAAGAACGCCTTGAGCAAGAACGCAAAAAACTTCAAGAAGAAAAGATGAAGTTTGAGCATGCGAAACGAGAAGAAGATTTTAGACACCAAAAAGAAGAAGATTTTATCAAAGAACACGAACGCGAAGATGAAAAGCGCTGGGTTGAATACGAAGAGAAAATCAAAAAAGAAGAAGAACTTCAGAAAAAATTAGAAGAACTGGAGAAAGAAAAAACTTCTGTTGAAATTAACGCTCACAACAAGCAAACAGAAGAAGCGGAAGAAGCGGAAGAAGCGGAAGATCCAACAAACGATGCTCCCATCAAGCTAGAAAAGAAGCGCCACACCGATACTAGCACTTGCAAAGCTATCAATCCGGTTAATAACGACGATTCATCAAAAACTGCTAAAGAAGAATTACTCAAGCACACAGTTGATTCAGACCGCGAAAGCCTTCTTGCCCTTGATGAAGAAGCCGACGAAACTATCCCGTCTTCAATAGTTGACGACAAGGTGGAAACCGAAGAAGCGCGTAAAGAACAAGACCCTCAAAAAACCCTCGTCCAACTCGACCCCTTCGCTATAAACCCCGATGATATCGATGACGATTTTATAGAAGAAGATGAAAACAAACACCAAGCTATCCCTCTTAACGAGCAGCAAGCTAGAACCTCCGGCGGCTTCACCCCCTGTTTTTATGTCATCGACGAAAAAGGCATCCGCATGACCCCTATTGAAGATGACGACGTCATCTTCAATTTTGGACGTGGAAAAAATAACGAATGTCACATCAACGATAAATCAATTTCAGAAACGCAAATGCGTGCCATTCATTTTAAAGGACGTTGGACCTTCATGGACACTGGCGTCCGTGATGCACTCTCCTTCAACGGCATCAAATCACGACAACTCACAACCACTTCAGAATCCCGTACAGCAATTAAATGCGGTAACAGTTGGATTATTCATGTTGGCCTCGACAGCTCAAAATACGAAGACACCGATACACAACTCCTTAAGCGCTCCATTCTGGACAACATACCTGAACCCTTTGTAGATGACGCTTGTGTCACTCTTAGCTATAGAAACAAAGCCCGCTCGAGTACCATGGCACCTATACTTGCGGGTTCACATGCAAGCTGCGATTTCCGTATGGACACACTCAAGCCTTTCCACTTCATTATATACTGGAGCCAGGTCGGCTTATACATGGAAGACCTCACAAAAGGTCACCCAGGCGTCTTCTTAGGTGATAGACGAATTTCTGGCAACACTGGCATCAACCAAACCATCAGTATAACTGCAGGTAAAAATCGCTTTGACGTCGTTGTAACGGGAACCCAAGACACGCATCGCCAAGCTTTAGCCGATGCACACAATAATAAGCAACGGCTTAAATTAATGCCCGTTAGCAGTCAACTCCCCCCGATCATCCTTACACCAGGCCTTCGAAATCTAGTCATTGGTAGAAACGAAGAATCTGATTTAATGATTGAGGATATTTCTGTGTCTCGTCGTCATGCAAAAATTAGTATTCGCGATAAATCTGTTATGCTCGAAGATCTCAAGAGTATCAATGGAACTAAAGTCAATTTAGAAAAAGTCAGAAGAAGTATCGTCGTCCCCGGTGATGTAGTTACAATCGGCAATGTCTCTTTCTTACTTTGCTACGAAGAACTTTCCCGCACCGCCCGATGAAACTCAAGCTCTTTCTTTTATTAATTTTCTTCAGCCTCACATCTAGCTATGCACAAAGCAATGCTCTAAACATAGATATTAATGGTGACCTCAAATTTAGCGCCGAAGAACAGAGTTCTTGGATCCAAGTCGCTCTTGAAGAATTTGAAAAATACAGCGTCCGTGGCTCATCTAGAACTCAACAAAAACTTGAACTTATCTTCAGCTCAGACATCGATGGTAATAATGAAATTGATAAAAAAGAGCGACGCATCATTCGCGCCCGTTTAGCTTCCATTTGCGCTTACTATGAAAACTTATTTAAAACGGAATATGGCGAAAACGGAGCCATCGATCCAAGTCAAATTAAAAAAATAAAATCAAAATACTCATCAATGACACCTGGCTACGACCTCGTCGACCCCTTCAAAGACAAGAACCAGAAAATAGAAGAAAGCTTGACGCCTATCTATTTTTGATTGACAAAAACCTTGGCATCAACTTCACTAGAAAAAATCTCCCCGTAATCGACGCGATCATCTTTCTTGTTATAAGGCAAGAAACAAGCATAAGAACTGCCATCCTTATACTCCACATGAGCCTCTATTGCACTGCAATACTCACCGTACTCTGGGTGTTTCACTTTTACCTGACACACTAAAACTGCGCCAAAAATCTCTTCTTCTGAAGCCCTTTTCTTCAAGCGAATGTATAAGTCCTCAATCAATTCTTCTGGATCACTCTCATAGACATCTTTATCGAAATCTTCACTAAATTCCACATAAGTATTCTTATCCATCACTAGTACGTAAGGATAAATATTTTCATTTTTTTCTAATTTCTCACAAGCTTTGGTCAAAGCCGAATCTAGCATGAGGTCGAGGTGTTCTGTTTTCATCTTTTAATCCCTGTAATCATCATTAACCGCAAGCTAAATGACAAGATCTGTTTTTCAAAGCCTATGGCAGATTAACTCAAGCTATTTTTTATCTGGAAAATGCTGATCCATAAAATAAATACTCGTCGTCATATCTTGAATGCGACCACTATCTAATCTCAATGACTTTCTGTATTCACGAGGACTCATCCCCAACTCTTTTTTGAATGTTTGAGAAAAATATTGCGAACTCGAAAAACCCACTTTGTAAGCGATCTCAGTAATCGATAAACTCCCTTCGCGAATCAAACGTTGCGCAGTGTCCACTCTAAATTGACGGACAAAATCAACTGGTGAAGTTTTAAAGATTTTCTTAAATAAGAAACGGAAATGACTCTCCGAATAATTAAAATGCTCCGCAATCTCCTGAACCTTAATATCTGTGCGAGACACATGTGTTTCCAAGTAGGACAACAAACTCTTCTTGAACAAATTATATTCATTGAGATAGGTTTTGGCTTCCCAACCCTCCGAACGGCGCACGACCATTGTCAAAATTTCATGTAACCAGCCTTTACAAAGACCCTCGGAAAAAACATCCTGCCTCTCATGCTCACTTATCAATTTCGAAAAAAGGATACTTCTGTCAGTTGGAAGGGAAATTTTTCGACCTTCAATAGCATGTAATTTTCTATTAAATAACTCTCTCTCAGACTCACTCATGAAACCATCATAATCTAAGTCGATCTGCATGAAGTAGGCATCACTCACCATAAAATGCCCGCCAAGCAAAGCTAATTTATCTTCTGGAAAAGTGACTAAGATATCATTTTGACGCGTTACGATTAACTCATCGTTAATCAACCACTCAAGAGTCCCCGAGACCACATAAGTAATCTCAAAGCGCTTATTCATATGAGGCAACATCGCATTACGACTCACTTCTGTAACCTGCCTATGACCTAAGACCGCAATCTCATTTAATAAGGATGGGCGATCCTGTGGTCGACCGAATCGAATAAGTTTATTAGCCATAATTTCACCTTTTTATTTTTTTATAAAAGCACTTATTAAGAATATATAACTACAGAAAACAAACACCTAAGCAAAAGAAAATATCTGAAGTTATAATATTCAACGATATTAGCGTGGAAGTATATTTCAAACCCTACCCGTAGTATTAAGCATCATTTTTTATAAATAGTCATAAAACAAACAAGGAAACTGAATAATGAAAATCAAAAATGCTGCAGATTGTAAATACGACATCTTATCACTAGGCGAAGTCATGCTCCGTTTGGATCCAGGAGAAGGACGCGTTCGCAACACTCGTAAATTCAACGTATGGGAAGGCGGAGGTGAGTACAATGTTGCTCGCGGCCTCAAACGCTGTTTCGGACAAAGAGCTGCAATCGTAACTGCTCTTGCAGACAACGACATCGGTTATTTAGTTGAAGACCTCATGTACCAAGGCGGCGTCAACCAAGAATATGTTAAATGGGTTCCTTACGATGGTTGTGGCCGCACAGTTCGCAACGGACTTAACTTCACGGAACGCGGCTATGGTCTTCGTTCTGCACTCGGCATCTCCGATCGTGGTAACACAGCTGTTTCTCAACTTAAAAAAGGCGATATCGACTGGGAGAAAATCTTTGGCCAAGACGGCGTTCGCTGGTTCCACACTGGCGGTATTTTCGCCGCTCTTTCTGAAACGACTCCTGACGTAGTCTTAGAAGCCGTTCAAGTTGCAAAAAAATATGGCACGATCGTATCTTACGACCTCAACTTTAGACCTTCTTTATGGAATGCCATTGGCGGCGAAGCGACTGCACAGAAAGTGAATCGTGAAATCGCTAAATACGTTGATGTGATGATTGGTAACGAAGAAGACTTCACGGCATGTCTCGGACTTGAGATCGAAGGTGTTGATCATAATCTCACTAAACTTGAGTCTTCTGCTTTCCACAACATGATTAAAAAAGCTTCCGAAGAATTCCCTAATTTCCAAGCCATTGCTACAACCATGCGCGGCGTTAAAACTGCTACTATCAATGACTGGAGCGCTGTTGCTTGGTCAAGAGAAGATGGCTTTGTTGAGTCAGCCAAGCGCGACGAAACAGAAATCCTCGACCGTGTTGGCGGTGGCGATAGTTTCGCATCTGGCCTCATTTATGGCGTGATGATTAAAGGAAGTATTCAAGAAGGTGTTGAATACGGTGCTGCTCACGGTGCTTTAGCAATGACCACTGCTGGCGACACAACGACTGCACGTCTCAATGAAGTTGAGCGCCTCGTCGGTGGTGCAGGAGCACGTGTCATTCGATGAAAAATAAAATCCTCCAATTCGGTTCGGGTGTTTTCCTCCGCGGTTTTTGGGGGTGGATGGTCAACGAACTCAATAAAAACGAAAACTTTGACGCCTCTATCACTATGGTTAAGCTCACCCCTCGGGGTGACCTTAGTCAGTTCAAAGAAACTTCTGGTCTCTATTCACTAAGTACTAAAGGGCTCTTGAACGGCGAAGTCATTGACACAAATGAAGAAATTGACATCTACCAAAGATTCATCCATCCCTATCCTGAATGGGTTGAGTTCTTACTCACTGCGGAAGAAGAAGATTTGCAAATTGTCGTTTCTAACTCCACAGAAGCGGGCATTGTCTACAAACAATGTCTTTTTCCAAATGAGTGCCCGGAAACTTATCCTGCTAAACTCTGTGCTTGGCTCTATAAGCGTTTTGTTCACTTTGATCAAAGCTCAGACAAAGCACCACTCATCTTGCCTATGGAGCTCATCGAAAGCAATGGTGACAAGCTCCAAGAAATCATTATCAAGCACGCTAACGATTGGGGCTTGGACCACAATTTCATCACTTGGGTTCAAAAAGATTGCGATTTCCGCAATACACTTGTCGATCGTATCGTTACTAAAGGGGATAAGAACGACGCTTGCGTAGAACCTTATCATCTCTTTGCCATCGAAGGCGAAGAAGCTGAAGAGATCCTCCCTTTGAAAAAAGCTGGCGTCAACGTTTTTTGGACCAAGAACCTTCCCGCTTTCAGAGAAACAAAAGTGCGCATGTTAAATGGTGGTCATACATCAATGATTTATGCCGCTATACTAAGTGGTGAAACCATTGTCGCTGACGCATTAGAAAAACTCGAAATCGACCAATTCTTACGCTCCATACTTCTCGATGAAGTCCTCCCTACTCTCGAAGCCAAAGGTGGCGACAAACAGGAACTGACGGATTATGCCGAAGCGGTAATTGAAAGGTTTAAAAACCCTTTCCTCAATCATGAAATGATTAATATTGCTTTAAACTCCGCATCCAAACTACTCGTACGAATCCTCCCCTCTTTTAATGATTCCACTAAGCTCAACAAAAAATATCCTGAGAAACTTTCAAAGGCTATCGCTGCTTTTTTCTGGTTTTATAGAGGCTCAGTTGAGGGTGATACCTTTAAAGGTGAATCCGAAGGTTTGACCTATGAATTTGCGGATGACGCAAAAGCCATGAGCGCCATCGCTAAGTGTGATACGAGTTCCGCTGCGAACTTCGCAAAAGCCATCCTGGCTTGTTCCGCTTGGAAGGGTGCATTTAATAAGCACCCAGATTTCGAAGCAACTTTAACAAAAATTTTAGAAGAATTTGAAGAGAAAGGACTTAAAGCAAGCCTTTTCCCAAATACTTAATAAGGAAATATTATGTCTATCGAACAACAAATTGCCGATTTAAAATTAGTCCCAGTTATCAAAATAACTGACCCAGCTCATGCCGCACCTTTAGCTGAAGCTCTCATTGCTGCTGGTCTCCCCGTAGCCGAAGTGACTTTTAGAACTGACTGTGCTGCCGAAGCTATCAAAATCATGTCAAACTATAAAGACCTACTGCTTGGTGCAGGCACAGTGATTAATGCCCAACAAGTAGAAGAGGCAAAAAATGCTGGCGCTACTTTTATCATCTCTCCTGGTTTTTCCCCGGAAGTGTCAAAAGCCTGCTTAGAGTCTGGCTTAATTTATTTCCCAGGCATTGCATCACCACGTGACATCCAAGATGCACTCGCTGACGGTTGGAAGACATTAAAGTTCTTCCCAGCAGAAGCTTTAGGTGGCGTAAAAACTCTCAAGGCCTTTGCTGCGCCGTACCCAGGTATTAAATTTGTTCCAACAGGTGGTATCAACGCCGACAACGTCGGTCAATACCTAGAACTCCCACAAGTACAAGCTTGCGGTGGCAGCTGGATGGTACCCAACAAACTTATGGACGAAGGTGATTTTGCTGGAATTACTGAGATCGCCAAAGAAGCTCTTAACAAAGTTAAATAAACGAGGACAGAATTATGAAAACAGTTGTTTGCCAAGAACCCTACAAATTCACCATGGAAGAAACAGAGAAGACTCCTGTTAAAGAAGGAGAAGTTCTCGTGAAAATTCGTCGCATTGGCATTTGCGGCACCGACCTCCACGCCTACCAAGGCAACCAAGCCTTCTTCGAATACCCTCGCGTTTTAGGACATGAGCTCTCTGGTGAAGTCACTGAATTTGGTACAAATGCAGATCAAAGCAAGCTCGCTATTGGCGATAACGTTCTCATCGTGCCCTACCTCCACTGTGGCAAATGCGTCGCTTGTAGACGTGGAAACACGAACTGCTGTGCCAACATGCAAGTTATTGGTGTTCACCAAGACGGTGGCATGTGCGAATACATTAGCGTACCAGCTAGTCACGTTCTCAAAGTTGATAATTTAAGCCTCGATGCCATGGCTCTCGTTGAATGCCTTGCTATTGGCGCTCACGCCGTTCGTCGCGCCGACATTCAAGAAGGCGATAACGCTCTTGTCATTGGCGCTGGCCCCATTGGCCTAGCCACCATGCAGTTTGCCAAAGCTGCAGGTGCAAATGTGATTGCTCTCGACCTCAACCAAGAACGTTTAGACTTTTGCCAAGCCGACATTGGTGTCGCTGCTACGGTTAACCCCACTAGTGAAGATGCGATTGAAAAAATTAAAGAACTCACAAATGGTGAATTTGCCACTGCTGTTATCGATGCGACTGGTCATGCAGGCTCAATGATGGGCGCCGTTGAATATTGCTCTCACAGTGCGAATTTAGTTTATGTTGGTCTCAGTAAAGATAAACTTTCTTACGATCACCCAAACATCCACAAACGTGAACTCACTATCATGTGTAGCCGTAACGCTACTTTAGAAGACTTCCAACACGTAGCCGACTGCCTAAACGATGGCCGCGCAAAAAGCACTTGTATGATCACTCACACTTGTAAATTCGAAGACATGATCGAAGAATTTCCTGCGTGGACCAAGCCAGAGACTGGCGTCATCAAAGCTATGGTTGAACTCAACGATTAATAATCTCTGAGTCTGTCAAGGCTAATATTATCCTTAGTCGCAGTCCTTGGCAGGCTCACTTCCTTTAAGGCATACATCATGAAAAAAGCACTTCCAAAAGTCATCTTCGGAACCTCTTCACTAGGTAATCTTTATTCCGCACCGCCCTTCGAGACAAAACTCAACATTGTCAAAGAAATTGTCAACGCCAATCCAGAGCTTGCGGTCTTTGATAGCGCAGGAAAATACGGTGCAGGCTTAGCCCTCGAAAGCTTAGCCGAATGCTTGAGCGAGCTCAAGATCCCAAAAGATAAAGTTCTCATCAGTAACAAACTCGCATGGAAACGAGTCCCTTTAACAAGTGATGAACCCACTTTCGAACCTGGTGCATGGGTCGATTTGAAAAATGATGCCATTCAGGATATTTCATACCAAGGCATCATCGATTGTTACGAACAAGGCAACGAGCTTTTAGGCGATTACGATGCCCAACTCGTCTCTATTCACGATCCCGACGAATACCTCGCATCTGCAAAAAACGACGAAGACTTAAAAGATAGAAAAGAAAAACTTCTCGAAGCTTTTAGAGCTTTAGACGAACTTAAAAAATCGGGACGAGTTCAATCGGTCGGAGTCGGCGCTAAAGACATCTCCGTTATTGACTTCATCTCCGATCACTTTCAACTCGACTGGGCTATGTTTGCCTGCTCGATCACCCCCTATACCCACAGCGACTTCGCCATCAAACTCCTTAAAAAGCTAGGTCAGCAAGGTGTTGATGTGATTAACTCAGCTGTATTCAATGCTGGTTTTCTCATTGGTGGCACCCATTTTGACTACCAACTCATTTCACAAGAAACTCATCCCGAAGTTTTTGAGTGGAGAGATAAGTTCTTCGCTATATGCCAAGAATTTGATATAAAACCCGCCGCGGCCTGTGTACAATTTTCATTTTTATTCCCAGAGATCAAAGCGATTGCACTCAACACGAGTAAACCTGAACGCGTTAAATCAAACATGGATTTAGCTCACGCGAAAATCCCGCAAGGCTTTTGGGACAAAATGAAAAGCGAAAAACTGATCAATATTTAAACTGGAATCATCATGCCTGAAGTTAAATTTAAACGCTACTGTAAAACATTGACTGTAAAAGATGACCCCCAACTCATCAAAGAATACACTGAAGCTCACTCTATGGGCAAAGCCTGGCCAGAAATCACTCAGGGAATGAAGGATATTGGCATTACCGACATGGAAATCTATATCTTTAGCAATCGCTTATTCATGGTCATGGAAACCCTGCCGGATTTCGATCACGATAGTGCTTTTGCGAAGCTCGCAAACATGCCTCGCCAAAGTGAGTGGGAAGCTTCTATGGCGAAGTTTCAAAACACCTCAGCCAATGCTTCGGCAGATGACAAATGGCAGCTCATGGAACGCATTTACAAGATGGATCAAAAACACGAACGCCGAGCTATTGAAGGCCAATTCGTTTTTCGATAATTCAAGCCTTCTCTAATGAGCTAATTTCTTCTGACTCAATAAGTCTGGACTTAGCTGATTAGAGAGTTTGAAAGCCTGCGGGTTTCGTTTAAACTATGAAAATTATTTTATAAATTTCCAAGGATCTACGCTATGTCAAATAACGAAGCCGAATCACGCTACGCAAAACGCGGTGTTTCTTACTCCAAAAAAGAAGTTCACGACGCCATTAAAAACGTCGATAAAGGCCTCTACCCACAAGCTTTCTGTAAGATTATCCCCGACTTCCTAGGTGGCAGCGATGATCACGTTAACATTGTTCATGCGGATGGTGCTGGTACAAAGTCATCACTCGCCTACATGTACTGGAAAGAAACTGGTGATCTCAGCGTTTGGGAAGGCATTGCTCAAGACTCTATCGTGATGAACGTCGACGACATGATTTGCGTCGGTGTGACCGAAGGCATGCTGATGTCTTCTACCATCGGCCGTAATGCCAGCAACATCCCTGGTGAAGTTATTTCTGCGATCATCGCAGGTAACGAAAAGTTAATTCAATTTTTTAACGACAATGGCATCCCCATGGTTAACACAGGTGGAGAAACTGCTGATGTCGGCGACCTCGTTCGTACAGTTATTGTCGACACAACTGTCAGTGCACGTATCAAAAAATCACAAGTAATTGACGCCGCTCGCATGAAAGCTGGGCAAGTCATTGTTGGCCTTGCTTCTCACGGGCAAGCCACTTATGAAAGCGAATATAATGCTGGCATGGGCTCCAATGGTCTCACATCTGCGCGCCACGATGTTTTCGCCAAAGAATACATGAGTCGTTTCCCCGAAGCTTTTGACCCTAACACGGAAGCTGATCTCGTTTTCAGTGGCAAATACAAGCTCACGGACAAAGTGAATGACATGCCACTCGACATGGGTAAAGCCGTACTTTCTCCCACTAGAACTTATGCTCCCGTAGTGAAATCTATTTTCGACGAAGTGGGTCGCAATCGCATTGGTGGAATCATCCACTGCAGTGGCGGTGCACAAAGTAAATGCCGTAACTTCGGTAGCAACCTTCACTTCATTAAAGATAACCTCTTCGAAATCCCACCACTTTTCAAACACATCCACGAATGCTCGAATACTCCTTGGCACGAAATGTATGCCGTATTTAACATGGGTCACCGTTTAGAACTGATGGTTGACGAAGAAATCGCAGATAACATCATTAAGATTTCTGAATCATTTGGCATCCCTGCTCAAGTTATCGGTCGTTTGGAAGAAAACCCTCAAGGCAATAAAGTTACAGTTACATCACCTTACGGCGAATTTAACTACTAAATCTCCAAATTAATTGAGTCCGCTTCAATTTCTTAATAAAAATGAATCGGACTTAAATATCCTTTGTATTTTGGAGCTACTCGCTTAGCTTAGGGCTGAATTTGATTCTTCTCAGGAGGCACTCACATGTCTAATCAACAAATATGGTTTGAACGTATCTCTTCTCTTCTCGAAGAAGAGGACGATAAACAAATCAAAGAAGAGCTTCTTGCTCTCGAGCCTGCTGATATTGAAGAAGTCATTTCCCAATTTGATAGCTTCAAAGAACAGAGAACAGTTTTTCGCTTAACTGAAGATACGGAAAAGCGCGCCGAACTGCTTTCACTCCTCGAAGATGACCTCAAAATCAAGTTAGCAGAAAATGCCGACCCAAAAAATGTCGCTCGTCTTATCGAAGAAATGGCCTCCGATGATGCGGCCGACTTTCTTGCCGACCTAGAGAACGACACCCTCATAAAAGAGATCCTCACTCATTTAGAAGATGAGGTTCGCCAAGACATCACTAAGCTTCTTTCCTTCGATGAAGAATCTGGTGGTGGTATCATGACCTCGGAACTTTGTGCCTTCCCAGATAACCTCACCGTGAAAGATGTGCTCAACTCACTGCAGCCCGAGACTCTAAAAGACCCCGTCATGTACATTTACGTAATTGACTCTGTCTCGAAACACTTCCAGGGGGCGATCTCACTCATTGACCTAATCAATGCCAATCCCGATGAGAAAGTCGGTGAAATTGCAGAACCAAGTTCAATTTGGGCTAGTCTTGATGAAGACCGAGAAAAAATTGCCGCAAAATTCCGCAAATATAACCTCTGGGTTATGCCCGTACTCGACCACCGCAACCAAATCGTAGGTCGTATTACCGTGGATGACATCCTCGATATCTCGATTGATGAAGCAGACGAAGATATAGCGATCATGACGGGTACGAGTGAAGTTGTTTCTCACGACGCCAATCTCATGGAAGCTATTCGTCTCCGCCTCCCATGGCTCGTCGTCACACTTCTCCTCGCTTTAACCAACGCCTTTGTGATCGGTCATTTCCTTAAATCTCTCGATAAATTCATTGTCCTCGCTGCTTTCCCAACCGTTATTGCCGCCATGGGGGGCAACACAGGAATGCAGGCTGCCACCGTCTTTATTCGTGAATTAGCACTCGAAAAAATCTTACCGGAAGAATTCAACTCACTGATCCTCCGTGAAACTTTATCTGGCTTACTTATGGGTATTGTTTGTGGCCTCATTGCAGCTGTCATTGCCTACATCGGCATCCCCTTACTTTATGCAGATGGCAATAGCTTAGATCCCTTCATTTTAGCAAAGATCATCTTCTTCTCCGTCTGTTTCGGCATGACCACTGCTAGTCTAATCGGCACTCTAATTCCTATAATGTTGCGTAAAGGTGGTCTCGATCCTGCCGTTGCTGCAGGACCTTTTGTCACAACAATGAATGACATCTTATCTTCCTTCATTTACTTCCTCATTGCCACAACGCTGCTCAAAGTGTTCCTTTAATTCTCGTATCATAAGTTCACGCAATGTATAATGAAAAAGAAACCAAGCCCCTTGCAGTAATTGTCCTTTTGACAATTTTCTTTTCTTACATTGCATTAGAAAACTTCAGCTACGAAATTAGCAACCGCGAAAGCACCCTAGGTCATATCACACGCCACATAAGTGAACATGGCTTCTTCGAAAACTCCATGCTCGGCACCCAGACACAACGCTCACCCTTTTTCTCTTGGCTGAGTCTCTTTCTGAGTGGGGGGCAAATCCATCACTTCTCCCTGCGCCTCGTTTCGGTATGCGCCCTTATCGGTATTGCTTTGATTTCCTTCTTTTCTGCCAAACGCTTTGGTGGAGTCAAATCGGCTTGGCCTGCTCTCGCTTTCAGTTTAACTTCTGTTGCAGTCGTCAACATGTCCACACGTGCCGAAGAAGGCTTACTCACAGCTTTTTTCATGGCTTGTGCTTGGCTCACTTGGTACAGCATTAGCCGCAAGAGTAAACGTTGGTTTCGAGCTTGGTTCTGGGGGATTTTCTTCACCTCGATAGCCGCCTCTATTAATGGCCCTCAGATGTACCTTTTCTTTTATCTCCCAACGCTATTTATGACTCGCCCTACCGATGTTCGCAAACGTCTTGTTATGTTGCCTCACCTCAGTGCTGTCAGCTTTAATATCCTCATCATCATTGCAGTTCAATACCTGCTCACTAATTTAGCGAGTAGCCGTGATTTGGCTTTCACCTTTTTTAGTACCGATGTGAACCCACCACAACGCCCTGATTTCCCTTTTGATGAAGGTTACTTCAAAGCCTCAATAAAATTTGCTTTCAATTCGCTCTCCTATTATTTACCTTGGACTTTTATTGCTTGGACGGGATTTTGCGAAGCTTACCGACTCGTTGAAAAAACTTCTGATGCAGGACCCGAAATTTTCCGCTTCATGCGCAAAGTCACTTGTGTTCTTTTTTTCGCATTCATGTTCTACCCCGAAACCAACGCCTATTCACTGCTCCCCTTAATCTACCCACTCTCTGTAATGGCCGCCCTCCATTACCCCATCTATGCACGTCGTTATGGAAAATTCGTCAACAATATTGTCCGAAGCCTCATCATTATAAATTTCATTGCTCTAGCTGTCATTGCCATATTCATTTACCCTCTTCTTAATGAGCAACACAACAGCTACCAAACTCTTCATATCAATAGCGCCCTGTACTTGATCATTGCGGGAATCATTATTTCAATTTTATGCTTCTTCAAAATGTTTAAGCGCCAAGCCCTATGGTACAAAATATCTTTCACCGTTATCCTCATCTACTTTAGTGTTGATTCAGCTCGCCACATGAGAATGGATGAATTTAAATATAGTAAGCAGCAAACGGCAGAACTTATCGAATCCAGTATCAATGACCCTTCGAAATTAGTCTACAACTTTTCTGGGCAGAGCCTGCGCTCCGAACTCTTTTATCTCAAAAATGACTCACAACGAGTCACTGACCCGATAGAAGCCGAAAATTTAGAAGAGACCATCTACGTCATCGGTTCGGACTCAAAGCCCGTGCGTATTTGTACTGACTCCGTGCGTTACAAATGGGAAGCCATTAGCGAGCCCATCAAGGTCAACGACGAGATCGTCACTGTCTACAAAGGTATTGTAGCCATCGCCACCAATGGCGAAAGCAAATAAATCCTTACTCTCAAGTCGAGGTAATCTTCGACTTCATCATCATCTTTTTTACTAAGCTGAATTCCCTTTACATAATCCTGTATTAGATTAGCGAAATTTTTTATAAATCACTTTAGGAAACATTTTTATGAGACTCTCAAAACTCGTAGGTAAACGCGTCAAAGAAGCACCCAAAGATGCTCAAAGCGCTAGTCATATTTTTCTCATGCGTGGCGGTTACATTCGCCCCGTATCCACAGGCATTTACACTTTGCTCCCACTCGCTAAGAGAATGACCACAAAAATCGAAAACATTATTCGTGAAGAAATGGAAGCGGTTGATTGCCAAGAAATCATGATGCCAGTGGTGAACCCTGCTGAAATTTGGCAGGAATCAGGACGTTATGATAGCGTTGACCAAAGTCTCCTACGCTTCAAAGACCGCAATCAAAAAGACATGGTATTGGCCATGACTCACGAAGAAGCGGTATGTCATATGGCGAGAACAGAAATCACTTCCTACAAGCAGTTGCCTGCATCAGTTTACCAGATACAAACTAAATACCGTGACGAAGCTCGTGCTCGTGCAGGCCTCATTCGTGTGCGCGAATTCACTATGAAGGATGCCTATTCTTTCCACGATAGTGAAAAATGCCTTTCTGATTACTACGATCGCGTTCACCAAGCATATGAACGCATTTTTGAGCGCGTAGGTTTAAGTGACTGTGTTTCTATTGAATCTGACGCCGGAATGATTGGCGGTTCACTTTCCCACGAATTTATGGCTATTTCTGATATCGGCGAAGATACCCTCTTCCTCTCACCTGACCGTCAGTACAAAGCCAACCGCGAAATTGCTACCGCTAAACTTGTCTATAAAAAAGAAGAGGCTCAAGAACTCGAAAAAGTTCATACTCCGACTCAAAAAACGATTGAAGAAGTCTCCAAGTTCCTCGGTGTCGCCGAGAGCGATACAGCCAAAGCCGTTTTCTATGCATCTGCTTCAATTGAGGATAAAGTCATTCTTTGCATCATCCGCGGCGATTTAGAAGTCAATGAAACAAAGCTGGGCAACCATCTCTCATGTGGCGATTTAGTGGCTGCCAACGATGAACAAATCCTTGCTGCTGGTTCAGTCCCTGGTTTTGCTGCTCCTATGGGACTCAACAAGGACAAAGTCATCATTGTTGCCGATCCTTCAGCCCTTGAAAGCTCCAACCTCGTTGTCGGTGCCAATGAAGCTGCATACCACTACAAAAACTTTAACTGGGAACGCGATTTCGATGGCGAAGCTGACATCATTGATGTGGCGACTGTGCGCGAAGGCGACCCTTGCCCCGTAACGGGAGAACCCTTAGAAATGCTCAAGGGTATTGAAGTGGGCAATATCTTCCAACTCGGAACAAAATATTCAGATTCCATGGGAGTTCGCTACCTCGACAAAAATGGTAAGGCCCAAATTCCAACTATGGGTTGCTATGGCATTGGCGTTGGCCGTGCCCTCGCCTCTGTTTGCGAACAGCGCAACGATAAGTGGGGACCAGTATGGCCCATCTCTATTGCTCCTTACCAAGTTCATGTTATCGCCCTCACAGGTGGTCAACCAGAGATTAAAGAAGAAGCCGAAGAACTCTACAAGAATTTACAAAAAGAAGGCATCGAAGTTATTTTTGATGACCGTGACCCAAAACCAGGTTTTGCCTTCAATGACGCCGATCTCATTGGCGTTCCTTTACGTTTAATCATTTCAAAGAAATCTATGGCTCAAGATAGCTATGAATTCAAAACTCGTGATGGTAGCGAAAAAGAACTCATCCCCAAAGCAGAAGCTTTTGAGTTCATCGTAAATCGAGTTAAAGCGGAACTCAATAAGTTCAAGTAAACTCATACACCACTTTTAAACGGCTTAAACCCATTGGGTTTAAGCCGTTTTTCTTGCTTAGCTCAAAGTACACGATTAAGGTAGCTAGAGAATTAAAATGTGAGTAAAGGGAGCCCATGTCAAAATTAAAAAGTTTATTTCAAGAGAAACCGTTCGTTCGCCACGCGACTTATTTTGCGCTTGCCGCAATAAGTTTTCAGTTATGTTATTTGGGTGCGACGCTATTTTTCCCCGTTTATTTCTTCGCTCTTTGGCAACTGACCAAGATGAAGTCAATTTCAAAAGCCTTTCTCACTGGCATGCTTTTATCTTTTTGCCTCTATATCTATCACTTACAGTTTTTCATTAGCATCTTCAAGCAATTCTCTTATAGCCTCTTTTGCATACTTGGTTTTTGGCTGGCCATCTTTATTGCGATCTCTTGCTGGCTTCGCAAATGCTACTCGGAGAAGTCTCTGATTTTACTTATCCCCCTGCTTTATTTCGCTCTCGAGTTCACGCGTTCTGAACTTTACCCGCTCAAATTCTCCTGGCTGATTCCTGGCCTCGCCTTTGCCGATTCCAGTTACTTTGCCGGACTTGGACTTTTGGGTGTCTTCGGAATTTCCTTACTCTGCCTCTTGCTCGTGGCTTTAGGGGAGCATCTCATTCCAAAGCAAAAAAACTTTTTAATCGCCATAATGGCTTTCGGGCTTCTTTGCCAAATCACTAGCTTTATCCCCGTCAAAGAAAACAAAGTCAGTTCGGGGCCAAGAATCTCTGGTATTCAATGGGAAATGGGATCTCGTGCTGAAATACTCGCTTCACTCAATCAAGCCAAAGAACTCTACCCCGACACAGAACTTTTCTTTCTTAGTGAGTATTCCTTTGACGAAGGCATCCCCCAAATGTTTAAAGATTGGTGCCGAGAAAACAAAACTTACCTCTTGGCAGGTACTACCGAGACCATTAAGGATAGTGCGGTTCAAGAATCTAACAAAAAAAGCCTTCACGCAAAGCTCAAACATAAAGCCTTCTATAACATGGCCATGGTCATTGGCCCCAATGGTGAAGTGGTTTTCAAACAAGCTAAAGTGATGCCCATTCAATTTTTTAATGATGGCGTTCCCGCTCCTGAACAAAACTTATGGAAATCCCCTTGGGGTGATCTAGGCATCTGTATTTGTTATGACTTGAGCTATACAAAAATCACTGACGAACTCGTACGCCAAGGGGCTCAAGCGATCCTCATCCCCACCATGGATGTGGAATTCTGGGGCGAACGTCAACACAAACTTCACGGACGCATTGCTCCCACTCGCGCCAGCGAATATGGCATCCCCATCTATCGCGTCTGCAGTTCGGGGATTTCCCAATTTGTTAATCAAAGGGGCTTGGTTCATCAAGAAGGATCTTTTCCTGGTCAAGGCGATATTCTTTCAGCTAAAATCAATTTACAGGAAGCGGGTTCCCGCCCCTTGGATCGCTTCCTCATTTATCCCGCGATTTTAATTTCTGTCCTCGCCTTCCTCTACTCTTTCATTGTGTTTTTCAAAAAAAGAAAAAGTAAGAAGGAAAGCAAAACTATGAGCTGAGTGCTGCCTCTAAATCATATATAATGACCCTTTGAGTGGGGCAAAGCCACACTAGTCGCCTGGTCAAGGATTGGCAAATCCTTGCAGGGAGAGCTCGAGAGGGACAGAGTCCTTCTCGTATAGTCGCACCCTACTCCTTCTTGAGGCTTATCGTGAAATACTAAATCCCTTTAATACTTAACTTACCTCTGCCTCATTCGCTGCGTTGCGAGCCTCGAGCTGCTCTTGAATCTGCTGGCACTTCTTGCGTGAAAGCGGATAGAAAACAATGAGTATGATAGCTGCAATCACACCAATAATATCACTGGCAACTAGTAGCGTTTTCATATTTTCTAGCTGTTCCATATTGGGTTTCACTTCGGTATTCACATAACCCGCAAGTCTAGGCATGTAACCACTCAGTAAGAGAACGAAGACATCAGAGACTTTCGCTATAATACTACTAGCAGCTGCGTAAGTCCCCTCTCTGCGTTGGCCTGTAATAAGTTCATCTTCATCACAAACATCTGCCATCATCGAGGTATACACCAGGTTAGTAGTTTGTGCCCCAAATTGCGACAGTGCCCATACAACAACGATTAGGTAGGGGTAAGAAGGTGTCATCATCCATGGGATAGAACAAACACCCGCAAGCAAGACAAAAGTACCCATAAGTGCGGCTTCTTTCTTGCCCCAGTGAGTTGAAACCCAAAGTGCAATTGGCAAGGCAACAAAAATCACAATCGTTGACACGGTTCCACCAACACCGCCAATTTTTGACGCCACATCTTCACTACCACCCGAGGTGTAGTGCACATGTAAATAGTTCCCGATTATCGCATCGACGCCCATACCTAACATAACAAAGAGAATTGCACCTTGAATGAGCAGGAAAGATTTATTAGTAAAGGTCGCCTTGATCGCTTCTCCTAAAGGAATTTTATCCTTTTTATTAAAAGAAGGTTCTTCGGCAACTTCGTGATTTCCAAAAAAGACCGTCACAGAACAAATAATAAGGATCGCACCGACGATGATTCCTAGTACGACTGCGCCATTACTTACACCACCAAAAATGGGTCTCGCCGCAAACCAATAAAACCATGCGACCATAAATAGCCCGAGGGTCTCGACATACTTTTTCCAAGTGAAGACTTTGGTCTTTTCATCATAGTTTTTTGTCAACTCAAATCCAAGAGCCTTGTAGGGAACAGAATAAAAGGAATGTGCTAAAAAATAAGCTGACATCATGAAGAAGATAAAAACAAACTTAAAGTTTTCCGAGCTTATATGAAAGAAGTATAAATTGACTCCTCCCTCTACACTTGGCACCATCCACACAAAGGGCATCATAATCGCACAGAGAATCCCCGTAATTAAAATAAAGGGCTTACGTCGTCCCCATTTCGTGCGCGTCTTATCGGAAATAACCCCTGCAGTGGGATCGCCTATCATACTCACGGCCTTTGTCGCAGCCAAAACCCAACCCATTTTCACGGGGTCTAACTTCATATCAACAATAAATACATAGGTAAAGAGAGCTTGAATGAAGTTGGGGATGAAAAAGTCCCCTAGACCACCTGCACCGTATGCGAGCTTTTGAGAAGCCGGAACTCGGTCTTTTTCAGGTATGGGTAAGTTATCGTGCATATGAAGTTCCTTAATTAAAATTTGTGTGAGTCAATCAGTGATAGACGTCCTTTAGATAGAAGACTTGTTTTCTTAGACTCCTAAACTCGTGAGGATTTCCTTGATCGATAGATCTGCTGCACAGATTACCGTATCTGATGCTCCGTAATAAAGCCTTACACAATCGCCCTTGACTAAGTGACCATTGGTAAAAACAACATTGCCAAAAAAACCTTCCTGCTCATACTTGGCAATGGGCTCCATAATAGGCTTATTTGAGCGCGCAATAACTTTTGTGGGGTCATCTAAATCCAGAAGCAATGCCCCTAGACAATAACGAGAACTTTCATCGCAACCGTGATAGATTTCGAGCCAACCCTTCTCCGTTTTTATAGGAGCTGCTCCCGCTCCAATACGCTGACTATCCCAGAGTCCTGGACGAGTTTTTGCAAGGCAAGTATGATTTCCCCAATGTTGCATATCAGGTGAACTTGCCAGCCAAATATTCAGTTCACTCCAGCTATCCACTTTGACTACTGGACGATGTAAACACCAGTATTTCTGGTCTATCTTTTCTTCAAAAATTGCACAATCTTTATTGGGAGGTGGCAACATGATGCCATCGCGTTGAAAACTCTTCCAATCTTTTGTGGTGATTTTTCCCACTGCGGGCCCATACTCAGAAACGGCTGTGTAAGTCAAGACATAAGTATCTTCAATTTGAGTCACGCGACAATCTTCCATACCAAAGTCTTCGTATTCTCCAAGACCTAAAAGCAAAGGTTTTTCATGAACTTTAAAAGTGACACCGTCTTCACTCTCGGCTAAACGTAAATGCGAAAGCGTCGTCAAATATGTCTTGCCATCATAACTAAAAACACGTGCATCATCATAAACGAGTTTGGGGTCATCTAAAGTAAACTCCACAACACTTACACCATCTTGACTCGAGGGGTCTACAACTAATGTGGACAAGAAACCATCACGCTGCTCCATACGCTCAGCGACGCGCATCAATAGAAAGGTTTTTCCTTCAAATTGAAAGACTCCTGGATTGAGTAAGCATTCAACTTCAGCTCCTTTTAAACTTGGCACAACATCAGCAGGACTAATCAGTGGGTTTGCGTCAAAACGCTTGGCAATATCCATTACTGATCACCTTTTCTCAATGAAGCCAAGAAATTTAAAACTCCTCTCGGAGCTTCATCATGAGCGATATTAATTTTTAATTGAAAGTTCTTTTCTGTGCCTCCTAAATCAATCCTTAGAGTCATGTAGTATCCTTAATTTAAGCTCGCCAATTTTCCATAATTTCGATGCAAGCCCTGTTGAGTTCTATGGCTCGTGCTTCGGAATCAGCTTCGTTATAACAGCGCAATTCAGGAGCATTGCCTGAAGGGCGTAAGTGAATCACTTCTTTATTATCGAAAGTCATACGAACACCATCGGTCTGATCAATCGACGCTAGGCTACCGCTGAGTTGAGCAAAGAGTTCTTCGATGCGACTTTCTCCACCTTCTGAAGTGAATGATTTGAGTTTTTCTTGTGATCTTTCCGTAGGGAATTCCTTGAGTCGGTCAGAAATAGTGTAACGTGCTGGCAACGTCGCCACGAGCTCACTTAATTTGATCCCTTGCTTTTTTGCATCCACTAATAAAGCAATATGTAAAATCGCTGCGTCACGTGTTGGTAAAGCTTCTAAAACTTTAGCACCCTGCTTAAAATCAGAGTTAGTTAAAAATCCACCATTAGCTTCGTAGCCGACAACCATCTGTGAGCCAGACGCACTCGCTTCTTTCATCGAGGCGATCACATAAGGACTACCAATTCTCGTACGTTTAACCACAGAGAAGGATTCACAGAGTTCCACGGCAGAATTACAACTCACTGGAGTAGCAACCGCATCCGCGTTTAAAAATTGTGCACAAAGTATACCTGCTACATCGCCGCGAAGCCATTGACCTTTTTCATCTGAAATCAATGGACGGTCACAGTCACCATCAGCACTTAAAATTGCATCAAAGTGACTTTCTTGTGCCCATTGAGCTGCTAAAGCAACATCTTCAGGACGAATCGCCTCTGTGTCTACTGGAATAAACTTTTCACTGCGCCCGAGCCCAACGACTTCGGCACCCAGCTGCTGATAAATACTTTTTAATGTATCACGCCCTACACAACTGTGTTCGTAAACACCTAAGCGAAGTCCCGCGAGTGTATCTGGAGCAAAAAAGTTCGTGTATCGTTTGATGTAGATTTCTTCTGCTTTCTCACAAATTGTAGCGAGCTCACGAGTTTCAATAAAGAAACCTTCGTCGTCGAAAACATTCTCGGGGATCGTCACTTCTTGAGCACGAATACCCTGCTCATCTTCTTTTAAAATCTCTCCGAGTGGCGTGTTGTATTTAATACCATTGCGATCGTCGGGAATATGACTTCCCGTCACCATGACTGAGGGAATTGTCTTAGAAAAACCGTAATACGCTACTGCTGGAGAAGCTATTTCACCTGAATAAACTGCCAAATAACCTTTATCTTCCACGGCTTTTACGACTGCCGCACAAATTCTTGGTGATGAAGGACGCAAATCACCTGCAATCGCAACTTCACTGCCCTCTTTAATATTATTGCTATTTTCTAAATGAGTCAGAAAAGCTAAAGTGTAAGCATAGCAGACTTCATCAGTCATGGCCGTCGCCAAACCACGGGCTCCCGAGGTTCCGAATTTGACACCACTTACTTCCATTAAATTTTCAATGTTCAACTTTTTCATTGCTTAAAACCTTATGTAATAAAACTTTTTGTTACGTAATAATTAAATAATAATACGAAACAAATTTAATTCAAGTGAATAAACAGATTAGATCTGCGTAAAAATGCTTCAATATTTTTTATAGTTATGTACTGATTTCATCAGTCCATATCTGTATATAAGTAAATATGATATGAACTCCACAAATACAAAGATCTCTTACTCAGCTAAGTGTGTTTATTTGAGTAGAAAACCGATTACTAAGCCTTTAAGGCCAAATTTAGCACCATCGCAATCAGTCAAACTATTTGACTCATCAAGCTAACGTGGTAATTGAGTGCTCAAACAAAAGTGACCAATCCCAGCGCCAGCTTACTAAAATAACTTAAGCTAGCTCCTAGGAAAGAGTTTCATTAACTCTTTCAATGATGATTCCGAATCTATTACTGCTTGATCGTATTGCTTTTGGTTGAGGATTTTCTCTCTGGCCAATCTATCTTCGGGATACTTGTCTTTATTGACTGCGAGGTTTTTTAAACGATTTTTCTTGGTTCTAACCAGACCAGAAGCCTTTTGGCGTTTAGCAATTAGAGCCGCTAATTCGGGGCTGGAATTATTACTCATGTTGTGAACTAAGATTTTCATTCTATTTCCGAAAGCTCTATCATCCTTATGACGAGTGGCGTATAAGTACACCTGAGATGATATCGGCAGAGATATCTCTGGCTTCATCCAATCCAAAATATTGTAAATGGTATTGAGGCTGTAACTATTAAAGGCGAGTTTTTTCAACTCGACCACACCGGCGTCTACCTCTCCAAGTCGAACCAAGAGCCAGGCTGCATAGGCCCGGACGACTTCAGATTTGTCATTTGCCACGGTTTGTTTCATTGCCGCTATAATATTTTTGGAATCTTTAATCTCATTAGAGAAGGTAAGATTTAAGAGCCCCAGAGTGGACCAATAGCGCAGACCGATGTACTCAGATTTTAAGCCCTTTAAGAAAATGGGGATGTTTTTAAGATTAACTTCTAGGGAGAGATCCGCCATATCGATGAAGGATTCTAAGGGATAGAGTTTGGGGTCACGCACATAGTCGTAGACCAAGAGGCCAGCCTTTTCGGCTTCGCGATTAATTTCGTCTTCGGGCAGAAAACCAGAGTCGAAAATGGACAGTTGCCAGCTCCGTAAGGCGGCACGCATTTCTTTAATCTTCTGAGTATTTTTTGGATCAAAGGCCAGGTTTTTCACATTGTCGTAATCGCTAGCGGAGTCATAGAGTTCGTCGATGTCGCGAGGTTGTTTAAAATAACGACCCGTAATCTCATCGGTCTTGCCTTCCTGATGGTGTTTCCACCAGGCCCTCATAGCAGCGGAATTGTGAAGGTAGGCCAAGTATTGACCTACAGGGACAAAAGGCATGTAGTTGCGGATGTAGAGTAAGTCTCGTTCTCTAACTGAACGAACCATGTCCAGACGCTCATCCATACGACCACGGAAGGAGTAGATCTGTTTGGGTTCAACATCCTTTTTTTCACCGAGGAAAACCCGTCCCTGCATTTGCTGAAGATCTTTTTCACTAGCACCGCCTAGACTCAAGAAAGTCTTGGGAAAATCGGTAAAGCTGACTAATTCATTAACCACCATGCCCGGCTTTTCTGCGGGATAGAGATGTTTAAATTTCTTTGGTATACGAACAATTAGAGGACAGTGGGTGCCCGAATTGTAGAGGTAACGTTTGGATCGGGGCAGCACACCACCGTGATCGGAGCTGTAGACCACGATGGTATTCTCAGCCATACCAGAATCTTCTAAATCTTTAAGCCACATGGCGACGGTCTTATCCATCTTGCGATGACATTCATTGTATTTTTCGTAGACATAATCTACCTCAGGGAGATCGGGGTGGTAGGCCGCCCTATTTTTTGCCTTGGGAGCATTATCCTTATTGGAATTAAAAGCACCAAAAGAGCGACTTTCGTGGGTATCGTGAGTGTTAATAACGTGCATAAAGGGCTGGTTTTTCTTTAGAGTATCCCAGTCAAGAGTCTTACCATTATTCCAGGACTGATGGGCCTCGCGACTCTTCTCTTCTTTGCTAGTCTTTACCCCTTTGGAATTATAATCAGTCTTACCATCACCGGGGATCTTGCCTTTTTTATTGGCCCCTTTGGAGGTGTAGTAACCTAGGTCTTGAAATATTTCAGGGTAATAACGGATCGATTTCGGGATAACCACATTCGAGCGCATTCCCTGGGTACCTGCCGAGATGGCATTTATGCCGGTGAGCCAAGTGAAGCGTTGGGGTGCGCAGACGGGCACCGAGGCATGGGTATTGGTGTAGCGAAAACCCTCTGCCGCAAAGGCATCCAAATTGGGTGTGGGTTTGGCGGGGTTGCCGTAGCTACCCAACCATCGAGCACCATTATCTTCGGAAACCAACCAGAGAATATTGGGTTTATCGGCGGCAGTGGCGAAAAGAGTCATCGTCATAAGCGACAACAAAAATTTATAATAAAGCTTCATAATTAGACCTTTTACTGCTTCTTTTGCTTTTTGGTTTTATTTAGTGATTTTGCCAAGCCCTTAAACTCTGGGCGTTTGGCAAAGGTCTCGAAATAAGGTTTATATTCATCCATATTTTTCCAAAACTCACTCCGCGCCTTCTGTATTACCCGGCCTTCAGGATAGTCAGCACCTTCTGCACTTCTCTTTGTTGATTCTATGAATGCTTCCATTTCCGATTTCATTTTTGTAAATCGTTCAGGAAGTTCCTTTGATAAATCCTTTTCTTCCTTGAAGTCATCCTTCAAATTGTAGAGTTCAAAACCAGTTCTAATATTAGAAGTGACTAATTTATAATCGCCGTCAATTAATGCTGCCTTGGACTTTATTAAAAATGGAATAGGATTTTTTCGCTCAGGAGTCTTCCCCTTTAAAAGATCATTGATACTTTCTCCATCATGCACCTCTAATAGTGAAGATTTTGGTAGATCTAGCATGTCAACCAGGGTGGGAAATATATCCATAGTAGATGCAGGAAACGAACTAACCGCAGGGTTAATTTGACCCGGCCACTCAACAATAGCTGGAACCCTAATTCCCCCCTCATAAATATTGGTCTTGTATCCTCTCAGGTCGCCACAGGAGTCGGGGTCTGTCTTCAATCCTCCATTATCACTGCAGTACCATACTATGGTATCTTTCTCAATGCCCATGTCCCGTAAGCCCTGCCTCAAGGAACCCACACTTCGATCGAGTGCGACGAGTTCACCTAAATGTTTATTTCTAGCTCCCTTAAGTGCGGGAAAATCCTTCATATCTTCATCAAAGGCGTAAAAGGGAATATGGGGTGATCCATACCAAATAACAGCCAGGAAAGGCTTTGATGAATCCTTCTCTTTAGAAATAAATTTTAGAGCCTCTGCGACTACTACCTCGGAGGAATCTCCTTTTAGATCTTCAAACTCACCGTTACGACTCATCAATGGATCGATATCAAAAAAGTTGGTGACCGATAACCATTCATCAAACCCGTAATGTCCTGGATGATTGGGGTCATCCTTTAAGATGGGTACTCCATGGCCTCGCACACCGTTTAGATGCCACTTTCCAAATAGGGCCGTTTTGTATCCGACGGCTTGTAGGGCCTGTGGTAGGGTTTTTTCCTGTAGACAGAGATTAATACCGTGGTCCTTGACACCAGTCCTGGAAGGGCTTCTACCGGTCAATACTGAGGCCCTCGTTGGTGAGCAAACAGGAGCAGCTGCATAAAACCTATCCATACGGAGACCAGCTTTCGCCATGGCATCAAGATGGGGAGTCTTCAATAGTGCATGACCATTGTAGCCAGTCTGCCCCCAGCCCTGATCATCTGCCATAACCAATATAATATTAGGTCGTTTAGTCGTTCCTGCGGCCATTGCGATGGGAGTGATCAAAGATATCATCACTACCGACAACAAAAAATTTGAATAGAATTTCATAAACTTAACCTCATTGTAAATATCATTTAAAAATCAATGGCCCAAGGTAACTGAACCTATAATGTTGATTATCTGCAATCATCTGATTCTAAACAACAAATTGGAATTTAATGCCCATCGCAATGGTTCAAAATCACATGTCCCTCAGTTCATCCCTTTTAATCAGCCCGTATGGCAATACCTCCCCGCCGGAGTGAGGCGAATCAATCTCCTTTTTTATCTGAAATTTTGGGACTCCGTCCCCATCCCTGCAAGATACTGCCGTATGGGCAAATACTTTTTATCGCCCGTATGGCAATACCTCTCCGCCGGAGTGAGGCGAATCAATATCCTTTTTGATCTAAAATCTTGGAACTCCGTCCCCTTCCCTGCATATACTACCGTATGGGCAAATACTTTTTATCGCCCGTATGGTAAACTTCACTAAGCTTGGTAGACAGTTAAAGAAAACCAATAAATCACTTCAGCTGATAATCAATAACTATGCCATTAGCGCTAAGCTGAGAACCATCGTGGCTAATTTTTGCTCCCTGCGGTACCATCACTAAAACCATGGCTTGATCTGCTTCCATTTTAATTGTTTGACCTGAAGTCAGAGCTGTGGCGACAAACTTTTGACTGACGCTATCATAGACATCCACTGGTCCTTTAAGTTTGTCGCTCAGCCTTATGCTGACTTCTTGACTAGTCTCGTGAGGATTCCAATACAAAAATGTGGGGTGAGCTTCTTCATGTAACCATTCCGTTTTTAAGCAATCCCAACGCAAGACCCCTTCCACGTTCGTCTTCTCACAAATCGCACCTAATAAACCCACGTGATTACCCATATACATACCGAGGTTATTCGAAGTTTTAGAAAACCATTCTTTCTTCTGAGCTAAATAATCTTTACGCTCTACTTTAGGAGTCCCCCAACCCAAACGAATGGGGTCACCCGTTGCGTTTGGACTATACATCCGTTTGTCACTAAACTCTGAGCTTCCCAAGGCTTCGTAAAACAAGAGGAATTCAGGGTCAAATCTATCTTTCCAATCTTTGTGATCCTGACGATTCCAGTCGAGTGTATGACCCTGCATCAAGCGCATTGAATTGGCCATATTTAATGAATATTTGGCAAGAGCACGGGCATAAGTTTGATCGTAGCGCAATGCGGGTAGCAACCATGCAGGACCATTAAGTGAGCCCATTGTGAAACAAAGAAAGTTACCGCTCTTCCAAATCGCCCCGTCAAGCCCATCCACGGTCACGCCATCGAATTCTTCTCCTGCTGTAATTTGCCAGATTTTCTTTTCCCCGCCTCCACCAAACCAAACATCGTAAATCAATGCCAAATCAAATTGATCTCCATGTTCTGCATTGAGTTTAGATGCCACATAAGGAGCCATTACGTGAGTCAATTCATAACGTCCAGGATTTTCTGTATAATAACGCATCGCTGAACGTGCACATTCCAGCATTTCTTCATTTCCTTGCAGCTGATAACCCAACAAGTTCATCCAAGCCACTATAGGAGAATTCCCGTAGCGATTCATTGGCTCCTTACGTCCTCCGGGCCCATTCGTCTCGAAATTAAAACCTAAGGTATCAAAATTGGGATTATCTGGGCAACCCAAGCCTTTGGCAATAGTTAAAAAGGCATTTGTTGACGCCTTCACTTGATTGAGAAAATCTGGATCTTCGGGAAAAAGATCCGCTAGCATGACGCCATAGACAGAACTCCAGTAACCATAGATCCCGGAGTGCAGTTCTGGACTCTTCTGTCCTGGTCCATGACGGTAGAGTCCATGCTTTTCATCAAACCAAAGCTTAACGGATTTTAGTATGTCAAAACCCACTAATTTAACGGGATCTAAGCCCACCATTTTTGCGCCCACTACTGAAGAAACATTAGTGAAAATCTCCCCACCTGGCTTACTATGTCGATACGAAGGCATGCGCAAATCAAATGTGGTATTGCGCTTCATTTCTTCGAATTCTTCTGCGGATTGATAATCCCAATTTAAGTAGACGTAAGCATCGCCACTTACTTCTTTATATTCCACAACTAGCTTATACTCTTTGCCTTTCTCAAGTTGCGCTTGGTGGGAGGTCTTCACCAAGCCATCGAGTTTCCCCATGACCTGCTTTCCATCTATACTCAAACGCGAGCCATCATCTGATTTCAAAAAGAACTTATATGTTCGACTTTCAGGTACTTGTAGAGTCGTTGACCATCTCACTGTAAAGCGATCATGAGCAATTTCATCTAAAGGTTTACCGTGCTTCCAGTTAAAATTAACATCCTCATCCAAACGACTCACGCTTGCGGTTCCCGCAAATTCCATATTATCGTAAAACTCACAATCCCATGCCTTCTTGCCCGCACGACTCTGCAGGTAATTTGCGCTAATCGCAAACTGTCCTGGATTTTTCCCACGTGGCTGAACCTGCATCAGTAAGTGCCCATCAAGTTCATAGCCAGGACGCATAATGTATTGATAATATTTCTGGGATACTTCCAGCCAATCCCTCATGACTAGCGGTTTCGGCATTTGAACCATGCGGTCTACAATTTCAATATTGTTTTGGCTTAATGGTTCTGACACCTCCAAATTTTGATTGAGTTCTTCGGGCTCTTTTACGGGTCCAAGCTCCACTGGCGCATCAAGATTTACTTCATTGGTTTGACTTAATGAATCTCCACTTTTATCCATGGAATTATAGGCAAAAAATGCGCCCCCTCCAAGTAAGAAGATAAGCACAAGAATAATGGGCAAAGGACTTCTGGATTTTTGATTCTTAAGTGCATTCTGAGCTCTTTTCGAAAGAGTTTCTTCGACCCACTCATCTTCTACTTCTAAGTCATCTTCAGTGTCTAAGTGAGAAACTTCTTCACGATCCATGATATTTTCTAAATCAATCTCCTGCTCTGGCTCAGGGCTATGTACATCTACTGGATCTAAAGGTGTGGGATGAGAAGCTACATGAATTTTTGTCTCTTCTATGATTCGAGCTTCATCCCCCGCTTTTGGCACAAGCATTTTTGTTTCGCAATGATCGCAACGAACTTTGCAGCCTACGTAGTTGATTGGAGCTGATAAAGATCTTGCGCAACCCCCACAAGCAAAACTAATTTCTTGTGAACTCGCAGGCACTTCTTGCTTCACATCACAATGATCACAACGCACATGCAAGCCCGCCATCTCAATTGGAGCCGCCAACTGCAAGCCACAACCATGACAATTAAAATCTATTTCCATTACACAACTCTAACTTTTTTTATGATTTTTATCTGACTGATTCACCTAATAGAAACTCCAGTAATAGAGCATCTCCTATGGACCCTCCTGCACCGTGACCACCATCGACTTTATAATGAATCAGGTCCCCATTTAGGTAAGAAAATCTTTCTACTTTTTTGTTTAATCGCTCACCCTTCTCTAACTTATCTCCCGTATAGCCCATCGCTTTGGCCCATATAAAAATTGATTCCTCAGCTGCGACAAAAGGAAGTTTTCCGTCTTTAGCAGGGATTCGTTTAGAGTCGCCTCCTTCATAGGGAACTAAGCCATCCTGAGTTCCAGATATATTTAATAGGCGAATCCCTTTGAGTGGCTTGGCTACTTCGCGATAATTATTATCATGCCCCCGTTTTTTAAAGTTCTTGCCATCGTATTGGTAGCCATTGAGGGGGCTCACAGCTGAAATGTAATTTTTTATACAAGCCATTTGTGTTTCAATAGCAATTTGATTCACTAAAGCCGCTCCATTGGAATTACCCATGATACTGAAATGAGTCGCATCAACATTATCGTACTTCTGTAAATCCTTAATGATCGATTCCACAAAGACTAGATCATTCGACTTGGCTCGCTCCGAAACGATGTTCCAACTCGCTTTATAGCCTTGAGGGAAAACCATGATAAAATGATCTTTCAACAGCCTTTCCGACCTCATAAAATTCTTCATAGCCGCTGCTGCTTTACCCCCATTACCATGTAAGAATATAAAGACGGGTTTTTTCTTTTTGGAGCTTTCCACGGGGACTTGCACAAGATAGGAACGTTGATAATTCTTTTCTTGCGCCCAAGACTGTTGAATAAAGTATTCCCCATCTTGTAAATCCTTTGCACTCAGTGCAAAAGTCAATAAAATGATGCTAATAAAACACTTCATTTGATCCTCCCTTATACTTGGCTAATAAAAGCTCTCATTTTATCGAGGACCTCATTGCGCTCGGATTCGTATTGATCTAATTCAGCTTGCGCTTTTTTAATTTCTGTTTGAACGCGTTCCGGCGAATACTTCTTCTCTTTACCTGCTTTAAGCTTTTTAATACGTCCCTCTTTAGCTTTAATTTTGTGACGAAGACTTTCCGATTGCTTAGTCAATTCCGCTAATTCTGGTGAACCATCTTCAATTAAAACACTGGCTAAAACTCGAGTAGCATCAACCCCGCCCATTTCACCTTTGATGAAGTACTCAATGGCCACGGGTTTTATATCGTTGAAATCAATCCAATCCAGCATATTGACCATCGTTCTCGTATATTTTTTGTCCTTTCCTATTTCCCGAATTTTTGCGAGCCCCGCAGATTTTTTGCCCTCGCGAATAAGAACCCAACTCGCATAGGCCTGTTGCAATACGGACTCACCCTCGCGATTAACAAAGGACTCGAGCGCCGCAAGCGCTTTGGAGTCAGCCTGTAGCTTACCTGCAAAACTCAAGTTCAAAAGACCCAAGATCGACCAATGACGTTTACCGATATATTTATCGTCTAAAGACTTCACAAACAAAGGAATATTTGAGGGGTCATATTCGAGCGATTTATCCGCCATGTCAATATATTCCGCGAGGGGATACAAATCGGGTTTGCGCACGTATTCATAAGCAGTGAGCTCATGCTGTCTCAGCTCTTTAGTCATATCATATTCTGATAAAAAGCCACTATCGAAAATTTTCAGTTGCCATTCACGTAGCGCCTGACGCATTTTTTTAATCTCAGCTTGGTGAGCGGAAGCGACATTTTTCACATTGTCGTAATCTTCATTGTAAAGATAAAATTCATCGCTCGCTCGATCTTTGCCGAAGAAACGTGATTCAATCTTACTCGCTTTGCCATCCAAAAAGTATTGCTTCCAAGCCCTAGTGGCTTCCATATTGTAGGTATAGGGCAAGAATTGGCCATTAGGGACAAAGGGCATATAATTGCGAATATATAGGTGTTTATGATCGCGAACGGAACGCACCATATCCATGCGATCATCCATGCGATTTCTAAAAGTAAAAATGTATTCGGGCTCAGCTTCTTTTTGACTTCCTAAGAAAACGCGCCCTTGCATTTGTTTGAGCTGTTCAGCACTCGCTCCACCCAAACTCAACCAAGTCTTAGGAAAATCAGTAAAACTCACGAGTTCATCCACTTTCATCCCTGGCTGTTTAGCTGGGTAGAGATGCTTAAATTTTTGCGGAATTCGCACAATCAAGGGGCAATGAGTTCCACTATTGTAGAGGTAACGTTTTGAACGAGGTAAAACACCGCCATGGTCAGAGGAATAAATGACGATTGTGTTTTCCGCGAGTCCGTTTTCTTCTAGCTCTTTGAGCCAACCCGCGACTTCACCATCTAATTTTTGCAAACACTTATTATACTTGTCATAGACGAAATGCATCCCTGGAAGATCGGGATGATAAGAAGCTAAGTTCTGCGCTTTCGCTACTTTATCTTTTTCCGGATTAAAGCCGCCAAAAGACCGTGATTCGTGCGTCGCATGAGTATTAAAAACGTGGATAAAAGGCTGATTTTTCTTTAAGTTTTCCCAAACAATTTTCTTGGGGTCATTCCAGGTATCGTTTGGATTGCGCGGACTACGCAAATTGTAATCACTCTTAGCGTCATTACCCTTGCTGGTATAATAAGCAATTTCTCGAAAAATTTCGGGATAAAATTTAATATTATCAGGAACATTAAAGCCGCTGCGCATACCTTGAGTCCCCATTGAAATAGCATTGATCCCCGTAATCCAAGTAGAACGCTGAGGAGCACATACAGGTACTGACGCATAAGTATTGGTAAACAGAAAACCTTCCGCAGCCATTTTGTCGAGTGTGGGAGTTGGTTTAGCTGGATTGCCATAGGCTCCTAACCAACGCGCGCCATTGTCTTCACTCACTATCCAAACGATATTGGGTCTATCCTTAGCCTCAACTTGATTAGCAAGCCCCACTAAACTCATGAGAAGTGCAGCTACAATTTTATTGACCATGTCAGTCTCCTGTTATAATTAAAGTTATTTATCAATTAGTTAACCTCGTCATACGCTTTCTTAACAGGCTTCCTTAAATTTAATTAATGTCCATACTGAAGGTGAATACCGTAGGCATAAATAGCTTAGCCCATTGGCGGGAGAGGCTATGTGAAATGGGCGGTTGAAAACTCTGGTTATCTCTAACGGGCAAATTCAAGCAGGCGAGCTAGATAAACTTGAAGAGGAATTCACCATTAAAAAAGCAAGTGAATAACTCACTTGCTTCAACTCTCTAGGACTTACAGTCCATGTAATTTATTTAGAAGGTGTCATTACAATAAAAAGGATACTGACCTTTAGAATAGTTAAGGTACTTAAAATAGGCTGGAATAGTATCAAAAACTGGACCGTAATAAATGAAGTTCGCATGGCCATCGGCAAAGAGCATGGGGAATTTTAATGTGCCCGGAAAGTGCCACATGAAATTATTAGGAGCATTCGCTGGGTTACTTCCTGTACCCCACGAGCCCATTAGGGACCTACTACTTGTTAAAACATAATCCTTAGGGACCGTTACATTGTTGATTGATTTGTCTTTGTCATAAGCGGCATTCTCATTCCAATGATAACTACTGCCCCTGCGTTCATAAGTGGTTCTACCATCTGGCACCACTGCACCACCATTGGCCCAATTCCCTTTATCTGAGGGACATTCCCACATTTTCGTTGAGATCCCAAGATATTCTTCGTAAGACTGTGGGGCCTTATGGTGCCCTTTATGAAAATAAGTGTCATTATCCATTACATACATAAAAGTGGCGACTCCAACCTGTTTTAAGTTGCTCAAGCACACTGCTGATTTACCACGTTCACGCGCCTTACCCAATGTTGGCAAAAGTAAACTGGCTAAAATCCCAATAATCGCCACAACCACTAAAAGTTCAATCAAAGTGAATCTTTTGCATCTCATTTTCATAGGCACCTTATTAATAATTCAGTTATAAATGCCCTCCATTGCTTTAAAGATATGAACTTTTTCTCTCTTTTTCAAGTCTTATTACATTTATTTTTACATATATTTACGTAAATAAACTATATTACGTAATATACACCAAGTGTGAAAATCTTCGAAATAAGGCTCATTACACTCAGGACTATCGCGAACCTCTTAAGAAAAACATCTCACAATCGACAAAATGTGTTTAGATTGTTAAAAGGATGGTTAATGAACTCTGCAAAGAAGCTTGAGTTGAGGCTTGCGATGAAAGCACAAACAGGCACAATCATCAAAAAACTAAATCTAAGCTCAAACATTTTTTATTCCGCGGTGTAGTTAATTCAATTAACATTTAAAAGGAAAACTATGAAGTCTTTATTCTGCCTATGCCTCATTTTTGTCACTAGCCTTGCCGCTAAAGATAAAATGAATGTACTCTTTATCTCCGCCGATGACCTCAACTGTGATATTGGCCCTTATGGAAATACACAGGTGAAGACTCCCAACCTCGATCGACTAGCTAGAATGGGCACAGTTTTTGATCGCGCCTACTGCCAACAACCTCTGTGTGGTCCAAGTCGCGCTAGTATAATGTCTGGCTTACGCCCCAATACACTCGGTGTTTGGACTCTCAATAGTAAACTGCGCGGTCGCATCCCCAATCTCGTCACCATGGGAGAGTTCTTCCAAAAGCAGGGGTATTACTCTGGTCGAGTCGGCAAAATCTATCACTACGGCAATCCAACTTATATTGGCACCAATGGTAATGATGATGAGCAAACTTGGACTGAACGCTTCAACCCCAAAGGAATTGACCGCACACAGGAGGAAAATATCATCCGCTACCCCGGAGGAAAAACGGGTAAAAAAGGTGGCTTAGGCATTTCCATGGCTTGGTGGGACCCTGTTAGCAAAGATAATGAACACACCGATGGCCTCGTAGCGGATCGCGCCATCAAAATGATAGAAGCCAACAAAGATAAACCCTTCTTTATTGCCGCAGGTTTTTTCAACCCGCATTGTCCTTATGTCGCTCCTAAAAAATACTTCGACATGTATGACATCAATGATATTGAACTCCAAGAACTCGAAGAAGCCAAACAAGAACTCGCAGACGTCCCCGCCATGGCCATTCAACGCGATGCAGGCCAACGCTGGCCCTACTTCTATAAAGGACTCACACGTGACGAAGCCAAACAATGTAAACTTGCGTATTACGCAACCGTTTCTTTTATCGATGCTCAGGTCGGTCGCATTTTTGAGGCTCTCGAAAAAAATAATTTAATGGACAAGACGATTATCGTCTTTTGGTCCGACCATGGTTACTTCCTCGGTGAGAAGGGACTTTGGTTCAAGCGCAAAGCCTTTGAACGTTCAGCTCGTGCGCCCTTACTAATTGCAGCTCCTGGACTCAGTAAGGGACAAGTTTGCAAAAGCCCCGTCGAGTTACTCGACATTTATCCCACTCTCGTCGAAGCAACTGGTTTCCAAATCCCCAGTGAATTAGAAGGCGTCAGTTTGAGCCCCCTACTCAAAAATGCTCAAACGAAATGGACCAAGCCCGCCATAACTCAAATCCACCATGGCGCTGACAAGCAGGGCTATTCCATAAGAACCAAGAAATGGCGCTATACTGAATGGAACAAGGGCCAAGCCGGCAAAGAACTCTACAATCATGAAACTGACCCAGAAGAAACCATCAATCTAGCTACAAACCCCGAGCACACTCAAATTGTCGCTCAACTTAGTACAGAGCTTCAAAAGTTCAGTAGCTCCTATATTCCCGGACCACAGAAAGCTAAAAAAGGAAAGAAAAACAAGAAAAAATAAAGCTTTTTTTATACTGGTGTTTTCCCTAGCCATTTACAGAACATCAGTATCATAATTAATTCAATCACTAAGATATCAATATGAGGATAATCATGCACAAACTTTTCGCACTTTTTACTATATTCATACTGCCCTTTTTTATAAGTGCCGATGAAAGACCGAACATCATGCTTATCCTTGTGGATGACATGGGTTATTCCGACCTTGGCTGTTTTGGTAGTGAGATTGATACGCCCAACCTAGACAAGCTCGCCTCTCAAGGAATTAAGTTCACGCACTTCACCAACAACTCCAAATGCGAAACAACGCGTACGAGCCTCATGTCAGGTCGCTACCATACTGAAACATACAAAGATAATCATAGCACGGTCACCATCCCCGAAAACCTCGGCTTAGCCGGCTACCAAAACTGGATGGTGGGTAAATGGCATATTTTTGATAAGCCCATGGACCGCGGTTTTGAACGTTATTTTGGTTTTCATGAGGGGGCAACCAACTTCTTTAACGGAGAAGGTACAGGTGGTGGTTACTCCTACTTTGAGGACGAACAACCCTACGAAATGCCCAAAGATTTTTATAGTACTAATGCCTTCACGGACTACGCCATCAAATACATAGATGAACGAAAGAAAGAAAAACCCTTCTTCATGTACATGGCCTATAATGCCCCCCACTACCCCCTTCAAGCACCGAAAGAAGATGTCATGAAATACCGTGGCAAGTACATGGAGGGTTGGCAAGCGCTTCGCGAAAAACGCTTTAAACGTATGAAAGAACTCAACATTATCCCCCAAGACATGAAACTTTCGAAACCAGAAAGCAATATCAAAAGCTGGGACAAACTTTCCCAGGAAGTCAAAGAAGACATGGATCTTCGCATGGCCGCTTATGCCGCCATGATTGATGTGGTCGATCAAAACATTGGTCGCGTGGTCAAAAAACTAGACGACGAAAAAATCCTCGACAATACTTTGATCATTTTTCTGAGTGATAATGGTGCCTGCCCCTTCGATAGAACTCGTAAACCCACTAAAAAAAATAATCTCATGCCATGGGATCCAGCTTCGTATATTTGCTACCCTGCCTCTTGGGCGAATGCTTGTAACACTCCCTTCCGTATGTATAAGCAAAACCAGCACGAAGGCGGCATTGCCACAAGCATGATTACTCACTGGCCTGCTGGCATTACAGTTCCAGGAACATTCAATCGTCAAAGAGGTCACCTCATTGATTTCCACGCGACTTTTCGCGAATTAGCCCAGGTTGATTACCCTTCAGAGTACAAAGGCAACAAAGCGGCCAAAGTTCGTGGGATTAGTTTAGTGCCAAGCTTCAAGGGCCAAAAACGCCCCGAACACGAATTCCTCTATCAGAATTTTTCTAACAGAAAAACAGCCTTCGTCATGGGCAAGTGGAAATTAATCAATGCCAAAGAACTCTACGACCTCGAAACTGACCGTATCGAAAGCAATGACCTAAGCGAAAGTCACCCTGAGCAAATGCAGCTCATGTTAACTGAATGGAAAAAGCGTGACCTCGAGTTAAATCACGGTCGTGCCACAGTCAAAAAGCCACAGAAAAAGAAGAAAAAGTAAATTCATAGCTTTATATAATTACCTAGAAAAGGGGCGAAGCACTATGCTTGCCTGGTCAAGGGAGGCATCTCCTTGCAGGGGAGATCGAGGGGACAGAGTCCCTTTGTATGGGTCGCATCTTGCCCTCTATTCTATCTAATCGAAAACCTTTTTTAAGGGGCAATTACGATCGTGCCGAAGGTACGAAGCATAACTCAAGCTATGGTTTCATAAACTGTGAATCAGGGTTCACTTGTGAGTCCGATAGAATGTAGCATGCCCCATGAGGGGCATGACTGTAAACATCAAATTTGTAAGGGCCCAAACTTGGGCCCGACAGATGCCGGACTCACATCCACGAGGTATTGCCATACGGGCGGATAAAAACTGTTTCCTCATACGTGTGTGGCTGACGCCACACGCGATTGCATGCCGGTACTTTGTACCTTAAAAAAACTCACACAGCCTCTTTCAACCATAGGATCGTAATTTTACTCCCCCCACCCGTTCTGAAGGAACGGTGCATTGATCACCTATCTAGAGAAATTTTTAAGAGATTAATTTTCATTAAGCATCCAAAGGAATGCCTAGCTTACGTATCTAAATTATCTAACAATAAAATTTACGGTTTAAAAATGAAAAAATTCTCTACGGCATTTTGTCTCGCAGCACTTTTAAGCACCTCATTATCGGCAAAAAATCAATGGCGCATTGATAGTAATGAAGAATGGAAAGCTGCCACTTCTCAGGCTAGTGAACTCAAAATAGAAAATGGTTTAGCTCAACCCCAAGCTAAAAATGCTCAATTTTCGAGTGTTATCAAAAGCTTTGACGAGAAACAAAAACTCGATAATATTCAATTCAAACAATCCGCAATTTGGGATAACTGGGAACAAATTGACGACATCACTCCCCCGGGCTTAGGCAATGCTTATGTTTTTCTTCCCGTTGCACCTGGTGATTATTACATCCTTGCTCAGCCACCAAAACCTAAAGTTAAGTACCCTAAAGGACTCGACAAAAAAGAGAAAAAAGCCTTCCTCAATAAATACTATAAAGAAAATCCAGACAAGAAACCAATTGGTGGCTACCATAGCTGGCATAGTACAGACCTCAAAAGCTGGACTCATTGCGGACCCATTTCTAATAGCAGATGGGTGACAACTGCGGAATACGCAGACGGCAAATTTTATATCTATTATGATGAGCCCAATGACCAAGATCCTCACCTCATCATTGATACAGATTTAAAGGATGGCAAAATCGGCCAAGAAATGGGTAAGGTTTTTGATGATCCCACGCATGGTTCAGACATTGCGGCTTTTCGTGATGAAGACGGCACTTTCCACCTCATTTACGAAGATTGGAGTCCCATTAATGCTCAGCAAAATGCCTGGGACTCGCCTTTAGCGGGACGTGTCAGTAGTCCCGATGGTATCAAGGGTTTCACTTTTGGCCAACACCCAAATATCATTGACCACAGAACGACTCCTACCGGCAAAAAAGGCACCTTCAAACATGGAGCCACAAAAGCCGTCAATGGTACAGGCATACTCGAATACGAAATCCATGAACCTAAGCAAAATGCCTATGGTGATTATAGCATGATCAAGATTGGTGAGGACTATCACATCTTCTGCGACTATGACCCTGCTGACCATTCACAAAAAATGAAAATGGGACGTTTCACCGGTAATGATCTCAACAAAGAGTTTACTTGGTCAGGTTCTATGGGCGATGGTTTCCACCCCGATCCAAGCATTGGTTTTGCCGAAGGTAAATTTTACGCTGTCATGCAGCAAAAAACTGACTTCGTTAGTTCAGGTCCTTGGCTCGACGGCCTCGAAGTAAGAGCTGGTGCCGATAGCAATGGTGACGGCAAGGTCGATCAATGGACTGATTGGCAAAAAATCAAGGAAAGCTACACTCAAAAGCCTGGCTTTGCTCGCATCGTTGACGTGGATCCAGCTACACTTGATTGTAGTTCGCTACCCGCCAGCCAATCTTTCCAATTTGAATTCCGTACCACGAGTATTCACAACAAACTCAAGGATCAACTCATTCACCCCGTACTAGACCGCGTTGAAGTGAACTTTAAATAAACAAAAGCTTCCTTTATCCACTCTAACTCTAATAGGTTTTACAAAACTTATTGGAGTTTTTTATTTGATTTGAATACCCATTGAACAGCATTGCTATTGTCTTGAGAAAAATAGTCCTCGTGCCGAAGGTACGAAGCATAACTCAAACTATACTTGTCAACCATAAGGCTTTCGTTTTCACACCCCACTCCGTTCTGATGGAACGGCGCATAATTCGTCATACTAGCTCCTAGGTAAACCTGAGAAAAACCATGCCGAGATAACACATTTCTCTCTATGTTCATACTTACCCTGTTAAGATCCGCTTAGAAGCTGCAAACAAACTCAGCAAGAGAAAGCTCAGACCTCACAGAACTTCATATATACGTAGAAAATTTTTTCAGTGGGCTCACTTGAGTATAACTAAGCAGCTATGAAACAAAACGGGAACCTTATGAACAAGACTTTACTCAGCATCGCCTCAGTCCTACTGATCAACTTTTTTCTTATTCACGCAGATGATAACAAAAAGCCGAACATCGTCTTGCTCATGACCGATGACCAAGGTTGGGGCCAAATGGGTTTTTATAATCACCCCTACTTAAAAACGCCAAACTTGGATGCGATGGCCGCAAATGGCCTGCGTTTTGATCGCTTTTACGCAGCGAATGCCGTTTGTTCCCCGACCCGCGCCAGTGTGCTCACAGGAAGAATACCTCAGCGTACAGGTGTCATTGATCACGGCTTCCGCTTGCGTCATCAAGAAAAGACTTTAGGTGAAGCACTTCAAAAAGCCGGCTATGCCACCAATCACATTGGCAAGTGGCATTTGGATGGCGTTGGTCAAATGGGTGTGCCAATTCTCAAAGACGATCCCTTTGGCCCGGGAACTTTTGGTTTTGAAAATTGGTTGTCGATGACGAATTTTTACGACATGGATCCCCTCATGAGTCGCAATGGTGTTTTTGAACAGTTTAAAGGAGATACGTCCGATATTGCCGTTGCTGAGGCCATCAAATACATTCGTGCTCAACACGAAGCTGATCGTCCTTCACTCACACTCATTTGGTACCCCTCCCCCCATTACCCCTGTCGTGCCTTACCAGAAGACCGAGCTCCTTTTGAAAATTTGGATCTTCGCAATGGCGTCAAATCTGTATTAGCCGAGCTCGTAGCCGTTGACCGCTCTGTGGGAGCTCTGCGCTCTGCCCTAAGAGAGATGGGCATTGAAAAAAATACCATCCTATGGTTTTGTAGTGACAATGGGGGATATCACGGGCATGATATCGAACATGGTATGGGTGGCCTCCGAGGTGCAAAAGGTGATCTCTATGAAGGTGGCATTCGCGTTCCCGGGATTATTGAATGGCCCGGACATATCGAACCGCGAATCACTAAGTTCCCGGCATGTACAACAGATATCTTCCCCACTATTGCCAGCCTCTTAAATCTCCCAAAAGAAGACTTTCTCCAGCCCATCGATGGCATTGACCTCGTTCCCGTCTTCAAAAAAGATTTACCAACTCGCGACAAGGCGATGGCCTTCTTTCAGCTACATGGTAAGCTTCAAGGCTACATCGATAACGACTTTAAAATTGTCTCACTCATCGACAAAACCACCAAAAAGCGTTATTACGAACTTTACAATATCGTGGAAGATCGCGCCGAGACTAAAGACCTCTCCAAAGAGTTGCCCGAAAAGTTTACCCAGTTAAAAGCTGACTTTGATAAGCTTCATAAAAACATAGAGGCCAGCTTAAAAGGTGCTGATTACCCCATGCCACCACAAATCAAAACTATTCGCAAGCCAGATTGGGTCAATCAGCCTCAGTATGAACCTCATTTCGACGAATTTGCTAAGCACCGTGACTACCAGGGCCAAATCAAAAAATGGCGTGAGAAACAAGCTCAAAAAGAAAAGTAAAAGAAATCATAAGTTCCTCACGTTTACGGAGCGCTTGAACGCATCATAGCCCTTGTTGTGGATCAAGGTAAAAAACATCATAATTCCCCATAAAGCGTGGCAACGCCCCTAGTCGCCTGGTCAAAGATTGGCAAATCCTTGCAGGGAGAGCTCGAGAGGGACAGCGTCCTTCTCGTATGGGTCGCATCATGCCCTTTATTCTGGGTGATCGTAAAAAACATTGTTTTGTAGATGAGTTGTCAAGTATTAGATCGGTTGATATCTTATCCTCAGATAAATTAATAAGACTTTAGATTAGGAAGTGACGATGAACCGAAAAACCTTTTTAAAGAGCTCAGCGATTATTGGCGCAGGACTCTTCTTTGAGTCATGCCAATCACCAGCTAATGATTCACCGAAAAAATTAGCCCTCGGTTTTGATAACTTTAGCATTCGTGCCTGGAATTGGGACGCTGACCAATTACTTGATTATGCCGCCAAGCAAAAGCTAGACACCGTTTTGTTTTCAGATTTAGATGTCTATAAAAGCCATAACCCTGCCTACCTCAAAGATTTGGCTAAAAAAGCACAAAGTTTGGGAATAAAGATCCAAGCAGGCACAGGAGGGATTTGTGGATCTGTTAAAAACTATAATGACAAATGGGGCACGGACATAGAGCACCTTAAGCTTGCCATTAAAATTGCCAACTTAGTTGGTTCCGATGTGGCTCGGTGTTATATGGGCTCTGCTGAACTACGCCGTGAACCCAAGGGCTTAGAGCCCCATATGGGTCGCGTCGTCACTGTGTGTAAAACTGTTGAATCCTATGCTAAAGATCATGGTATTAAAATTGCCATTGAAAATCATGCTGGTGACATGGCGGCTTATCAATTAAAGGATCTCATCGAGCGTGCTGGCCCAGATTACGTCGGTGCAACAATCGATCCAGGCAACGCCGCATTTACACTTGAAGACCCTATTGAGAACCTTAAAATCCTCGGTCCCTATGTTTTATCGAGTGGCATTAGGGATACAGCTATTTTTAAAAATGATACGGGTGGCATCACCGCCAACTGGTGTAAAATGGGGGAAGGCTCTGTTGATTGGACGCAGTATTTTGAGCTATGGCGCAAACTCTGTCCCGATGCACCTGTGCAACTAGAAATCATTTCGACTTGGGGGAAAACGATAGCTCCAAAAACTGATGAAGCCTTCTGGAAGAACTACCAAGATATACGTGACGTCGACTATAAAGCCTTCGAAAAATTAGCGACACAATGGAAAAAAGCGCCACTCCACCTTCATAAGGATAGGCACAGCAAAGAGTTCATGTTAACTGATCTAGAAAACAGCTTGGACTACTGTAAAAACACGCTCAAATTAGGCCTGAAATAGTTAAGGGGATTCAATCACTGATTTGAGAATCCGAAAAATCTGCGGCAATAAAACGAAAGACTTTCCAGAATTTTTTAGAGATATAAGCAGGATTTATGTTTTCATTATTCATAGTACACTATGAATAATTGTGTTTAAATTTCACAAGACCCTTATTTAATGCCATCAAAAAATTGTATTATGGTTTTGAGTTCTGTAGTTTAACAACAGAAAGTTATAAAATTAAATATATATATTTTGTTTGACTTTATTTTATATATTTACGTTTTACGGGGGTTTTTATGTTGGGTAATAAAGAATATCGATCAATAATCGCGATGAATATGTTAATCGCATTGCTCTACTTTATCTTAGCAAAAACCTCTCTTTTAATAGCCATCGGGCCCGGTTATTCTAGTCCAATCTGGCCTGCTTCAGGTTTAGCTTTAGCCGCTGTTTTAAGTAAGGGTTACAGTATATTGCCTGGTATTGGCATTGGCTCATTCTTAGCAAATTCCACACAACAAGGTTTTGATGACCCACTTATAATTTTTATCAATCTAGTTATCGGAATAGGCGCTATGCTACAAAGTGCCTTTGGTTCTAAATTAATTAAACGTTATGCAAAATTTTCAGAAGCCTTAAATACTAGCTATAATATCACTCTTTTTTTTATTTTCGGTGCAGTTGTTTCAACAATTATTAATGCATCTATAGGTAATCTTACCTTATGGGCCTTCAAGATAATCCCTACCCATGATTTACTCAATAATTTCCTTACGTGGTGGTTCGGTGATATGCTGGGAGTTGTTGCTATTAGCACATTATGCCTAACCTGGTTAATACAAGATAATCCATTCTGGAAAAAACGTCGATTACCAATAACTTTGACAGCTTTAGTCGCCTATGCGATAATGACTTTAATACTCAATTTAGCTGATAATAGTGAAAAAAAACACATGCATTACACTTTTCATGATAAAGCTACCATCATGACTACGAGTTTAATTAATCATATTGATCAGTACTCCACCTCTCTCGCTTATATACGAGCATTTTACGAAAGTAGTCAAGAAGTTACTGAGAAAGAATTTTATACTTTCACCAATAACCAATCTTTAAACCAGGCTCATTCTCCATTAATAACTTGGCATCAATTAGTGATTTCTAAAAATCGTGACGCTTTTGAAGAAAACCAATTAATAACTCCCATACAGAGTAATGAATACTTAGTCAGTACCTATCAGAAGAATTCGCTCAACACAAACTCCATGCAAAAAGTAGGCATTTATATCTCTCCAATTCACAAAGAAAAACTTCTCTTGTCTAGGGAGAGTGGCAAGGAATTTGTCATACATGCTAAAGATAAAACTCAAATGCACTCCGTATTTATGCCAATTTATAATGGTGGCATCAAAGAGACTCCTTCAGAAAGAAAAATGAATTTCAAAGGCTTTTTATCTCTAGATTTTTACCTTAATGATTTAACCAAATATGTAACTAACTACCTTTCTACAGATGATATAGTCTTAGTAATTAATGATACCTGTTTCAATAAAAACGTTAACACATTGAATCAAAATGAATTGACTTCAACATTAACTACCGATCCCTATTTTATTAAAACTAAGTCTTTTTCTTTTTATGATTATAACTGGAAGATAAATGCTATCGCGACAAATAAGTTTTTAGACAGTAATCATATGCTAATATTTTATAGCATTGTTTTTTTTATTGTCATGATTCTTAATGGGGTTACACTTATAACCACAGCTCGTTTTGCAGAATCCGAGCACATGCGAATTATCGAAACAAATTTATTAAACCAACAAACTAAAGCCAAAATTGCCGCCGATGAAGCAAACCGTAGTAAAAGTGCTTTTTTAGCCAAAATGAGCCATGAAATACGAACGCCTATGAATGCTATCATTGGTTTTTCAGACCTACTTCAAAATGTAAGCATGAGTGAAAAAGGGAAGTCTTACCTTCAAAACATTTCAAATAGTAGTAATTCTCTTTTATCATTAGTTAATGATATCCTTGACCTCTCAAAAATTGAAGCTGGTAAAATAACCCTCCAGTTAGAAGCCTTAAACATATCAGACTTCATCAATGATATGCATACACTTTTTGTCGATAGGATATCAAAAAAAGATTTAAATTTAACCGTAAGTATAAACAAAAACTTGCCAAAAATCCTAGAACTTGATGAAAATCGCTTACGGCAAATTTTAAATAATTTACTAAGTAATTCATTAAAATTTACTGATTCCGGATCGATTACAATTACCGCTGATTATAAAACAAAACCTAATCAAGAAGATTTAATTGATTTGATCATTACCGTTAAAGATACTGGTAAGGGGATACCCATAAATCAACAGCCAAATATTTTTAACAGCTTTGAACAGGTTAAAGGACAATCACAGGCTGTATACGGCGGGACGGGCCTAGGCCTTCCTATTAGCAGAAAATTAGCCGATATAATGAATGGTTCATTAACAGTTAATAGTACAGTCGCTGAAGGCTCATGCTTTACTTTAACACTCACACAAGTCAAAGTTTTACAAAACAAAGAAAAATCTACAGGCTCAACTCCATCTATTAACGAAATTATATTTAAGCCTGCCACTCTATTATTAGTTGATGATAACAAACTTAATCTTAAACTACTGGTTCATATGCTTGCCGACTTCCCTTTCAAAATACACACAGCAGAAAATGGCCAATTAGCTCTTGAAAAACAAGCCGAAATAAACGCGGATATAATTTTACACGATATTTTGATGCCGGTAATGGATGGTTATGAATTGGCTACACATCTAAAAAATGATCCCATCAATAGCCGTATCCCAAGGGTTGCTTTGACAGCAGCTGCTTTAAATGAAGATATTGATAAAATCAACAAACTTTGCGATGCTTATTTATTTAAACCTTTTCACCGCAATGAACTTATTGAAATTCTAATAAGGTTTCTTGATTATGAAATAGATCAAAAAAACAATTCATTATGAATGACTATAAATCACTAATTTGAGATTTTTAAGGCGTCCAAAAACTTTCCAGATGATCGGTTTTTGTAAGTAACTGAGAATAACTTAAAGTGCCCACATGACCATCTAAATAAGAAATATTTGATCTCAACTGATGACGTGCCACATTTGGAGAAGCTTCGATCAATTTACTATCTACCATATCGGTGCTAAGTATGAAACGAAAAGTACTGTAACCATCCATTATGATCATTGTATCACTAGAATTGTCGCCATACATCCTACTGAGATACTGAAAATGATTACTATCGAGATTTGATCCACCATTATTATTACCTCGACCTAATCGAAAATTTAGCGCATAGTTACTTTCCCAATTATTAGTGAATTCCTTCCCATTTGGGCATTCATATATAGTCTTTTTATTTTGAGCATTAAAATCCAAATACCCTTTTACCGAAAGTGTTCGGTGCCACTGTAAATTTGTACTTGAAGATTTTGTATCTGCTGGTGCATAATTATTATTATCCATTGCATATATCATTAATGCTTGAGTAATTTGCTTGAGGTTACTTTTACAAACTGAAGCCTGGGCTGTTTTACGTGCTTTAGCGAGTGAGGGAAGCAATAAAGATGCTAATATACCAATTATGGCAATGACAACTAAGAGCTCTATTAGTGAAAATGTTTTTCTAGTCATTTAAATCTCCAGATTATTAATGTCTTTCAAATTAGAGACATAAGATAATTTAAACAAATATATAAAATGAATAGTTTTATACGAAAAATGAAACAGAATATAAGCGAATTTATTTATAGGTATTTATCTAGTTTTAAATAAACTGAGCCTTAAATCATAGTTTATTATACTTAATATTTAATTTTAAGTCTGTAGTCGTTAAATAATATAGTTAAATTTAATAAATTATAAAATAAATAATCAATAGTTTCATTATTATAAGTTAATTGATCAAAAATTATAATTGTTAAACGACTATATTACCTTTAAAGTTAATTAAATTTTTTATTTAATATTAAAATAAACAGACTAGTCCTCTGCAAAGTTTCATTAGTAGCTTTCATGACTTGTGATGGTATTAGCAGACTTTTCTTAAATTATAATATCTCAAAGAATTAGGGAGATAAAACATGAACAAAGTAATAGACTTAGATAATAATATTAATAGTGACGCAGAAGCTGTAAATAAAAAAGATTTAGCTCGAGCAGGCCATTTACAACAAAAGTCTCTTCCTCTAGTAAGTCATATATATACCGCTGATCCGTCTGCACATGTTTTCAATGACAAAATCTACATCTATCCCTCGCACGATATTGAAAGTGACAAACCATTAAACGACGATGGCGATCATTTTGACATGAGAGATTATCATGTATTTTCACTAAATGAACCTGATGCCAAAGTCATTGATCATGGTTGCGCATTAGACATCAATGAGGTTAAATGGGCAGAGCGTCAAATGTGGGCACCTGATGCAGCTCAAAAAGACGGCAAATATTATTTATATTTTCCTGCCCGTGATTATGATGGCTTATTCCGCATTGGTGTTGCTTCTAGCAATCAGCCAGAAGGTCCATTCAAAGCTGAGCCATCTTATATTAAAGGAACATATAGTATTGATCCTGCCGTATATGAAGATAAGGATGGCTCCTATTACATGTACTTTGGAGGACTCTGGGGCGGCCAATTACAAAACTGGCATAAAAGCTCTTATGGCCCTGAACAATACCCGGCGAATGATGAGCCCGCATTAAAACCACGTATGGCCAAACTTTCCCCAGACATGCTAAGTTTAGACGAGGAAGTCCATGAAATATCAATTTTAGACGAATACGGAAATGAGCTTTTAGCAGGAGATACTGACCGTCGTTATTTCGAGGGGCCATGGCTCCATAAATACAAAGAAAAATATTACTTCTCTTACTCAACAGGTGAAACACATAAAATCGTTTATGCTACGAGTGAGTCGCCTTATGGTCCCTTTACATATCAAGGCCTCATTCTTGAGCCCGTCCTTGGTTGGACTACACACCATTCTATTGCCAAATTCAAAGGTAAATGGTACTTATTCTATCACGACACTATGCTTTCAGGAGGTCAAACACATTTAAGAAATATTAAAATGATTGAGTTAACGCACAAGGAAGACGGTAGTATTCAGACAATATCTCCTTACTTCAACTAAAACTTATTTAGAATTGGAACCTTATAACATTTAGAGATCATAAGAATTAATCTGAAATTTTAGAGAGCGCTAAAAGTTCTAGACTTAACTTTGGATTATAGCTTATTTTTTTATTTTATTTTTTTTATAGTTACCAGGTGTTTCACCAGCCTCTCTCTTAAAGAAAAGATAAAGAGATGGCGTAGAGGTAAAGCCTGCTTCAAAAGCTATTTCTTCCATAGACTTATCTGTATGAACAAGTGCATTTTTTATAAAACGAATACGTAATTTCCTTAAGATCTGACCTGGTGATAAATGAAAATGAGTCCGAAAAGCTCTTTGCAAGCCCTGCTGAGTCATATCCATTTGTTGGGCTACCTCAGCTGCTGTTATTGAAATGTCATTATTCATAATCTCCAAGGCTGTACGAATTACCGGATTTGAGCTTGCAATAACATCTGTACTTGCTCGAGTCACCACTGAAGTTGGCTGAAGTTTATAAAGGTGATCCCCTATCCCCTTACCTTCCATTAGGTCTTTCAAAACCAGTGCTGCTTGTTGTCCAAGACCCTCTTGGTTAGTTTCTACACTGCTTAAAGGCGTTGAAAGAGACCTTGCAATAAGAGGGTTATTATCTGCCCCTAAAATAGCCAAATCATTTGGCACTTTTAAGCCCATTGATTCCGCTAAATAAATCCACTGTGCTGCCCAGCTATCTTCGTAAGCAAAAAGCGCTGCAGGATTTTTGAACTTTGACAGTTTTTGCTTTAAAATCGCCTGAGATAAATCTAGAAGGTGCGTATCATAGAGGTTAGGGACTTCAATTATTTCGCAATCATAGCCTTTCTTCATGAGTGTTTCTTTAAAGGCTTGGTAACGCTCCTGAAACATCTGAATATTGTTGGTGGATAATGCATAAAAATGTGTAAATCCACGCTCGAGAAAATGTTCTGCAGCCATGCGCCCTAACTCTACATTGTCTGTCACTACCCGAGGTATGGCTAAACCATGTTTATTTAAACCCAAATCCACAACAGGAATTTTATGTGTTTGAAAAAATTGATAGGTCTCAGCACTATGAATTAGAGTTATAGCGCCATCTCCTCTCCATGCTGCGGGTACAGCACTACTACGAAATGAATTTTGTAAAAATAACAAACTCCAACCATTTTCTCGCGCAACGTTCACTACACCTTGATGAATTCGGTAATCATACCAATCCAAGGCTAAAATTATTTCGGGGGTCTTACTCATATGTAACTCCTGTTTAATAAAACATAAAAAATACTTATAGATTAATATAAATATACAAAACCCAAACTTTCCTAATATATTTTATAATATTCTTTATATACAAATAAATTCAAAACAGCACATATCAAAGGATACTTAAAAAAGTTTCATTTTTGATACATAAGTGTTCATGTTATATAATTGATTAAACTTTTTACTTGGCCTATCTTTGTTCAACTCAACAAATAAGGACCAAGCCTCATGCTTATCAAAAGCCTAAGAAACTTACTTCAAACTAAAAGTTTATATCTTGATCCTTTAGTAAAAATCATGTCTAAGCATCAAAAAAAATATCTACAATTATAGCCATAGGACTTGTTGTACTAATTCCGTAAAAATTGGCTTTTTAACTAACGAGAAGTCTTATTCAATTAATGACCACCTAAACCTCGAGGTAAGCTAGTATGAAACCTTTAAAACAAAGCAATATCTTCGCCTACAGCTTAGGTGACCTAGGCATGAATCTAAACTTTCAGCTCATTGGTTTCTATTTGGCTTATTTTTACACTGATGTGTTTGGCATTTCTGCAGCTCATGTAGCAGGATTATTTCTAGCCGCTCGTATTTGGGATGCTTTCAATGATCCTATCATGGGTTTCATAGCTGACCACACAAAAAGTAAATGGGGTCGCTTTCGTCCATACTTACTCTTTGGAGCCATCCCCCTCAACTTAGCTTTACTTGCCTGCTTTTACACACCAGATTTATCCGACTCAGCTAAAATTGCCTACGCTTATATTACCTACATTATCCATGGCATGTGTTTCACTTCAGTAGGGCTACCCTACTCATCAATCAGTGCAGTAATGACACAAGACCAACAAGAACGAGCTGTGATTTCTAGCTATAGAATGTTCTTTGCAGTAGTGATTGCACTTGGAGTTATTGGAATAGGTGTCAAACCCTTCGTTAACCAATTTTCTACTGAGCAAGAAGGATTTTTTATTGCTGCATGCGTTTTAGGTGCCACATCCGTAATCCTACTTTGGATTTCATTTTTCTTCTCTAGAGAGCGAGTTGAGCCACCTAAGGAAAAATATAAATTAAAAGACATTCTCCCAATCATCTTTAAAAACGATGCTCTCTTAGTTCTTGCTGCAGCGATGTTATTGAATACAGGAGTCTGGGTTACAGGTAACGCCGTTGCGCTCTATTACTTCAAATACATCCTTGGAGATGCTAACCTACAATCAACATTTTTTATGGTGATGTTGCCAGCAAACCTCCTTGGTGCACTAATCACTCCACAACTCACTAAACGCTTCGGTAAAAGAAGTGTTTTCATGTATGCTAGTATTGCTGTAGCGCTCTTTAGTCTTGGGCGTCATTTTGTACCAGACACTAATCTATTTATGATTTTTGCGCTATCCGCACTTAGTTCATTTTTTATGATGTTCTGTTCTATTACCCAATGGGGCATGTTGCCAGACACTGTCGAATATGGTCACTGGAAAACAGGTGTCCGTTCAGAGGGCATCCCCTTCGCTTTTTTCTCTTTCATGCAAAAGTCTGGCATGGCTTTAGCAGGCAGCATTGCTGCTTTTGTGATGTACCAAACTGGCTACGAAGCCAACACTGAATTAAGTAGCGCCGCTGAAACTGGCATTCGTTGCTTATTTAATATCATCCCGGCAATCTACTCTATAATTTGTTTTGTCGCTCTAATTTTTTATAAAATTGATGGTGAGCTTTTTAATAAAATCATTAAAGACCTTAAGCAAGATTAAAAAATATGAAGACAAAAAAATTCACCTTTACACTAATCGAGTTACTTGTTGTGGTAGCCATAATTGGCATACTAGCCTCCTTGCTTTTACCGAGTCTTGGCAAAGCCAGAAAAAAAGCACAAGCTTCGGTCTGTAAAAATAATCTTAAGCAAAGTTATTTGGCATTCACAATGTATGGCGATGATTATGAGTCATATCCAGCACCTTGGGATCGAAATAGCTATGGCGGTAACTATACCGAAGCTGCTCGATGGCACATTGCTTTAGGCTCTTATATAGGCAAACCGTCTTGGACTCTTGGAGATGCTGATTCAGTAAATAATAAGCCTCTCGCTGAAACAAATTTATTACATTGCAACGAAGCCAAAGCAAATGAAATGATTGTCACTGCCTCTCAAGAAAATATTTTTGGCTACGGAATGAATCTCTTCTTAAAAGCAGACTCTTTAAGCTTAGACAGCAACCAAAAACGCATTTCATACCCTTCACTACAAGAAATAATCAAGCCCTCACAAACCCCTCTTCTTGCAGATTCCAGAGGCGTCGACTTAGGGGAATCCGTACACATAACTAACACCAACAACGCCAACTATTACTTGTATGACCGAGATAGACATGATGAGAATAGTAACATGTCTTTTAATGATGGTCACGTAGAATCATTTTCCGAAGCCTCTGCACTTGGTCGTTACGGAATACTTGGAAACAATTTTTGGTCAGGAGACTATTAATGTACAAACTCTTTACTATATGCCTTTTATTTTCATTTTTAAGCACCGGCCAACACCTGAAAAATAGCTTTGCTCCCTATTTTAAAATAGGCACCGCTATCAATATTGAACAGCAACTGGATAAACGTCGGGGTGAATTCACTGAGCTGATCAGTTCACAATTTAATTCCCTTGTTGCAGAAAATGCCATGAAATGGGATGCTTTAAACCCTGAACCGAATGTTTACAATTTCGCTCTCTCTGACAAACTTATTGACTTTGCTACCGAACGCAAGATGGAAGTAGTCGGACACGTACTTTTCTGGCATAATCAAACACCTGAATGGCTTTTCAAAGACACAAATGGCAAGCAAGTCAGTAAAGACCTCTTAATCAAACGTATGCGTCACCACATTAGAGTTCTAAATAAAAGATATGGTGAAAAAATACATGCTTGGGATGTGGTCAATGAAGCTTTAAATGAAGATGGTTCTTTACGAGATAGTCCTTGGAAACAAATCCTAGGTGAAGACTGGGTCCAACAGGCCTTTAAAATTGCTCAAGAAGAGCTCCCTCCAAAAACAAAGCTAATTTACAACGACTATAACCTTCACAATCGCAATAAACTTATGGGACTCCTTGAACTCTTGCACTCAATGCAAGCGAATAGCATTCGTATTGATGCAATAGGAATTCAGGCTCATTGGGCTTTAGACTACCCTTCTCATAAGAATTTAGAATTCCTCATCAATACACTTCATAAAAACAAAGTCCAAATTCATTTTTCTGAACTTGACATAGATGTACTACCTCGTCCAAAACAATTTGATGGAGGCGCTGAAATCACGGAATCACATAAATATAATATGTTCATAGATCCTTATAAAGAAGGTCTACCTACATCTATGCAAAATCAGCTTGCCAATCGCTACCAGGGCCTTTTTAAAGTTTTCTTAAAACATGCAGATAAGATTGATCGTGTGAATTTCTGGGGACTCACCGACGAATTCTCATGGAAAAATCAATGGCCAGTCGCCAATAGAACGAATCATCCTTTGCTATTTGATCGTGACGGTAAAGCCAAGGCGGCATTCTATAGCATTATTAAAACAGTCAAACCCAAAACACCATAGGTAGCATTATGATAAAATTAATATTGAGTCTTCTCAGCATAGCCACCTTTATGCTCACTGCGCAAACTAAACCCAACATCCTTATTTTCCTCGCTGATGATCATAGTACCTTTGATGTAGGCTGCTACGGCAACCAAGTTGTCCGTACTCCACATATCGATAAACTTGCCAAAGAAGGCATGCTATTTAACAAAACTTTCACTTCCACCGCTATGTGTGCCCCTGCAAGAAGTATGCTTTATACAGGTTTGTACCCACACAATAATGGAGCTCACATGAATCATGGTGCCGTCAACAAAGGAGTGAAAAGTTTTGGCCAATACTTCAAACCCCATGGATATCGTGTTGTCTTAGCTGGCAAGGGACATATTAAACCTATGAGTGTCTTTGCAATGGATCGAGTCCAAGAAACAGTTAAAGATATATCTGAAGTCATTAATGGCGAGGACCCATTTTGCCTTATTATTGCATCCAATGACCCTCATGCTCCACACCAAAGCGGTGGCTTTGATCCACAACTTATACCCATCCCACCATACCTCCCCGACACCTATGAAACTCGCAATACACGTGAAGGTTATTACACGGATATCGAAACTATGGATAAAGCTTTTGGCTCCTACTTAAAAATTCTTCAAGAATCTGGAAAAGCGGATAACACTATAACTATATTTTTAAGCGATCACGGCGCAGGTAAACTAGCAAAATGGACCTTATATGAAATTGGACTTCGTGTTCCTATGGTTATTCGCTGGCCTGGTAAAATAAAACCTGGCACTCAAAATAATGCTATGATTAATCTTATCGACATCCTTCCCAGCATGTATCAGGCTGCGACGGGAAAAACTATTCAAAATATTGATGGCCAAAGCTTCCTCCAAACACTCACTGCATCAAAAATAAAACATCGTGAATATATTTTCGGGGCTCATACCAATAGAGGGATTATGGCAGGACTTCCCTTTCCCATTAGATCCGTTCGTGACAAAAGATTCAAATACATTCGCAACCTCAATCCCGATGGAATATCTAGTAATATCACAACACATAACTTGGATTATAAAGCCTATGGTGGAGGCTGGATGACTTCTTGGGAAAAAATGGGGCAATCTGATAGTTTTTGGGCAGCAAGACATAAGCTCATCCTTAATCGTCCTGCTGAGGAACTTTACGACTTACAAAAAGACCCATGGGAACTCAAAAATCTCGCAAATAAAAAAGAATACAGATCTACACAATCTCGACTCAGCCAAAAACTCGACCAATGGATGAAGCATCAAAATGACGCTGGCATGCAAGCGGAACTAAGCGTTAAAGCACACTCAAAAAGAAAAAAATAAGGAACCTAATTATGTTTACTAAGAAACTACAATATTTCTCGTTAGTCTTATGCACATTGAGCTTATCATTATTTGCATCTGAAAAAAACAATGTACTCTTCATCATTGTCGATGACTTACGTCCCGAACTCGGCTGCTATGGAAACAAACAAGTCCTTTCACCTAATATTGATCGACTTGCTTCGGAAGGTACTCTCTTTTCAAAAGCCTACTGCAATGTACCCGTTTGTGGTGCCTCGCGAGCAAGTGTCATGACAGGCTTGCGCCCAACAAAAGATCGCTTCATTTCATATAATGCAAAAGCCTACAAAGAATCTGGTGGTGTGCTTGACCTCGCAGGTATATTTCAAAAAAATGGTTACACCACGATAAGTATTGGCAAGGTATACCATGAACGCAATGACTACAGAAGTTCTTGGGACTTTAAAGATAGTCCATTAATAACCAGTCCTTCAATGCGTGACTACCACCTCCCAGAAAACCAAGCTGGTCGTGGAAAATATAGTTTTGAAGCCCTCGGCACCGCCTGTGAAGCTGCTGATGAACCTGATGAAAAGTACTTCACCTATCAACTAGCAGACGCTGCCATCGATTATATCGATAAAACCGAAAAGAAAAACAAGCCCTGGTTTCTTGCCGTTGGTTTCACTAAACCACACTTACCCTTTGTCGCTCCCAAAAAGTACTGGGACCTCTATAAGCGTAGTGACTTTAAACTTGCTAGTAATCCTAATATGCCTAAAAATGCCCCAACTCAAGCGAGTCATCAATGGCATGAACTTAGAAAAATGTATAATGATATACCTCAAACTGGTCCAGTTCCTGATGATAAAGCGCTAGAACTCAAGCATGGATATTATGCCTGCGTTAGCTTTACCGATGCTATGATTGGTCGAATTTTAGATTATCTTGACACCAACAACTTACGTAAAAATACCACCGTCATCCTTTGGGGTGACCATGGCTGGCAACTCGGAGAACATGGCCTTTGGTGTAAGCACGCAAATTTCGAAACTTCACTTAATACACCTCTTATCGTTTCTGCCGCAGGACAAAATGCACAAGGCCCAAGTAAAGCTCTAGTGGAATTTGTTGATATCTATCCATCCTTATGCGACTTAGCAGGATTCACTAAACCGCCTCATCTCCAAGGTAAAAGCTTTGCCCCATTGTTAAAAAAACCTAATACGAAATGGAAAAGTGCCGTATTTAGTCGCTACCATGCAGGAGACTCTATCCATACAAATCGCTTCCTATACACTGAATGGCGCAATAAAAGCAATGGTAACATCACGGCTCGTATGCTCTATGATCATCAGCGCGATCCTGACGAAAACTTCAATATTGCAGCAAATCCTGAGTATGCAGAATTAGTCAAAAAACTGAGTAAACGCCTCCAAGCTCACATCGATTCTTGGAATAAATAAAGGACTGAATCATATTATTGCTAATGTGTAAAAATTCCTGTTAAGATTTTTGGGGTTCTTGTTAATCAAGTTGCTAAATACAACTATTAGGAGAGCTCATTGAAATTTTTAGCTGGAATTTTCATCCAATTACTGGTGCTCGGCATCTGTGCCGCAGAGAAACCCAATGTCATTTTAATTATGGCGGATGACGTGGGCATGGAAGCCTTCTCCTGTTATGGTTCACTCGATTACCAGACGCCAAACATCGACAAGATTGGTAAAAATGGTGTCTTATTCAAGCACTGTTACGCTCAAGCTCTTTGCACTCCTTCACGCAATCAAATCATGACGGGTCGCTATAACCATCGCAATTACCCTGGCTTTGGTAAGCTGGACAAAAATGAAATTACTTTTGGCAAAATGATGCAAGATGCGGGTTACGTAACGGCTATTTGCGGTAAATGGCAATTGGGCCGCAATCGCGAACTGATCAATCATTTTGGCTTTGATGAGTACTTACTTTGGTGGCTCGAAAATAAATCTGAACGCTATAATAACGTAGGGGAACTTATCGGCAATGGAGAACTCCTCCCCGGCGATCAAGGCGAATATGGCCCCGACCTCATGGCCAACTTCGCCCTCGACTTCATCACCCGTCACAAAGATAAGCCCTTCTTTCTTTACTACCCGATGATCTTAGTTCACGATCCCATGGACCCCACCCCCGACACGCAAGATAGCGCACGCCTAGGAGTGACTTTGAAAGATCGTAAGAAGCTCCCAAAAGAAGTTCGTAGTAAAATGGTTAAAGACAACTTTGTCGACATGGTGCATTATATGGATAAAATTGTCGGCAAAATTGATGCTAAACTCGAAGAACTCGGCATTCGCGACAACACAATTTTAATCTTCACGGGCGATAACGGCACCCACTCAATGATTAGTTCCAATACAAAAATGGGCGAGATTCGAGGAGCTAAAGCCACTTTAAAAGACGCTGGCACACATGTTCCCCTCGTCGTTTCTTGGCCCTCACAAGGGGTCAAAGGACTCGTCACTGATCAACTGATTGACTTTAGCGACTTCTTCGTCACACTTGCAGAAGCTGGTGGAGGCAAAATGCCCAGCGATCGCAAAATGGATGGTGTTTCTTTTCTTCCCACACTCCAAGGAAAAAAATCAGAACAAAGAAAGTGGGTTTACTCCGCCTATTTTAATAAATTCACTTTGTTACGCCAGGATTTCATCCGTACTCAGCGCTACAAACTTTATAATGATGGTAGCTTCTATGATATCCCCAATGATCGTCAAGAAAAGAACCCAATCTCCAACCCTCAAGGTGAAGCACTGAAAGTCAAGAATTTCCTCGAAGCCGAAATGAAAATTGTCAGCCAAACGACACGCGTCATTCCAAAGGCACTTTATCAGGGTAAGAAACCAAAGAAGAAAAAATCAAAAAACAAGATATAAAAATAAGGACTTTTCATGAAGAAACTCATTAGCATTCTTGTCTTAGGCCTTGCTTATCTCCACCTACAAGCGACCGATAAAAAGCCAAATTTTATCGTCATTTTTACTGATGATCAAGGCTACCAAGATCTCGGTTGTTTTGGCTCACCAAAAATCAAAACACCCGAAATTGATCAAATGGCTAAAGAAGGTGCCCGCTACACGAACTTCTATTCTGCCAATGCTATTTGTTCAGCATCTCGTGCGGCTTTACTCACCGGTCGCTACCCTTCGCGCAATGGAGTTTTTCACGTTTATTATCCTGGAGCTTCACAAGGTCTTAAGCCCTCGGAAATCACCATTGCCGAAGTCCTCAAAACCGCTGGCTATAGAACGTCAATTATTGGCAAATGGCACCTTGGCGATCGCAATCAATTTTTACCCACTAATCAAGGTTTTGATAGCTATTTTGGAATCCCCTTCAGTAACGATATGTGGATGAGTAAAGATTTAGCTCTAGCCGATGACATCAAGCTCTTTGGTGGCGTCACTGTTGAGCAAATCAAATCCGGTGAAGCTAGCAAAGCCGTTAAGGGTGAAAAGCGTGGTGGCAAAGTGCCATTGATGCGCGACGAAGAAGTCGTTGAATACCCCGTGGATCAAACTTATATCACCCAGCGTTACACTGACGAAGCCCTGAAAATCATCAAAGAATCCGAAAAGAAAAAGCAGCCCTACTTCATCTACCTCGCCTATGCCATGCCTCACGTTCCCCTTTATGCCTCACCAAAATTTGCGGGAAAGAGTGCACGAGGCCCCTACGGCGACACGGTAGAAGAAATGGATTATCACGTTGGTCGCATTCTCAAACACCTTAAATCGAGTGGTGCGGATAAAAATACACTAGTGATCTTTACTTCTGATAATGGCCCTTGGAACTTGGGCGAACGCGGTGGATCTGCCCTTCCCTTGCGCGGTGCTAAATTCTCGACTTACGAAGGTGGGCATCGCGTCCCCTGTGTCATGTGGTGGCCTGGAACTATCCCTGCAGGCACTGATTCTGCGGAGATCGCAACGACTCTCGATTTTATGCCAACTTTTGCGAAACTCGCAAATGCCCAACTCCCCAATCGCACCCTCGATGGCAAAAATATTGCGCCCATGTTACGTGACGGAAATAAGGGTAAAAGCCCCTACGAAAAATTCTATTTTTGGAGTAAAAACCACATCGAGGCGCTGCGCATCGGCAATATGAAACTGCGTATGTCTTGGGATAAGAAAAACAACGTGCGCAAGGAAACTGAGCTATTCAACCTTGAGGGCGATATCGCCGAAAGTCATAACTTAGCTCCGCAAATGCCCGAAAAAGTGGCTGCCATGACAAAGATGCTGCTCGAAGCTGAACAAGAACAATTGGTCCAAGCCGAATTCGAGACCCCCGTTCCCCAAGCTCCATCTTTTACTGCCGCTACATTTATTCAATCATCGGGGCATCAATACAAGAATGTCGCTAAAAATGCTTTTGATAAAAATGAAAAAACTCGTTGGACACCCAAAGGGCAAAAGAATCTTTGGCTACAAATTGAGTTCAAAGAAGCCCAAACAAGTTCAGAGTTTAAAATCACTTGGGAAAAAGAAGCCACCTACCGTTACGCGATTGGCACCTCTATGGATGGTGATAATTGGGATATCCTCCTCAATAAATTCGGCAACCGCACTAGGGAAACGGTGAGCAAGAATAGCACGAGTCAAAAAACCTACCGCTTCTTACGCCTCGTTATTTTTGGCGCCGAAAAAGGCACTAAAATTGCCGTCCGCGAATTTTCTTATTAATTATTAAAAAGGATCAACCATGAAAGTTAAATCTATACTGCTCATTCTCACTTTTTTCTGTGCTTCAGTCTTTGCCAATGAAGAATCCAAAGCCATACACGCTAAAATTAAGCTCATGAAAAAAGAAGTGAGCTCGCTTCGAAAAGCTAAGAAAATTAAAGAATCACGCGCACTCAATAAACAAGTCATTGCCCTCCATCATAAAGTCTTGTGGTTAGATCATGGGGAGCAAATCAAAAGCGATATCAAGAACATGGAAGTCCAAAAACCTAAGAAAGCGAGAAAGGTTCTCATCTATTCAAAAACAACCGGCTTTCGCCATACCTCGATTGAATTAGCCGCGGATGTCCTCAAACTTCTAGGTGAGCAAAGCGGTGCATATACCTCCACACATACCGAAGATGCAGAAATGATTAATGATGCGGAGCTCGCAAAATACGATGTCATCCTCATGCTTAGCACAACTAACAATCCCATTAAATCACCTGAGCAAAGAGCTGCCTTTGAAAAGTTCATGGCTTCAAACAAAGGCCTTGTGGGCATTCATGCCGCTACTGATTGCCACAAAGATTGGCCTGAGTACTTGGAAGCTATGGGTGGGATTTTTGATGGTCACCCTTGGGGCGCAGGTTCAACTGTCACACTCTATAACGAAGGCCTCGATCACCCCTGCTGTAAACATGTTCCACAAGGCTATAAAATTCGCGATGAAATTTATCAGTACAAAGATGATGAACACTTTACCCGCGATAAAATGCGCGTCTTACTCAGCCTCGACCTATCAGGTGAGAACATGATGAAGAAAAATATGAAACGCAAAGACAATGACTATGCCGTGTCTTGGTTGCGCAGCTACACAGGTTCACGCGTATTCTATACGAACCTTGGTCACAACGAAGCGACCTACTTCGACAAAGTCGCTCTCCAGCACATGCTATCTGGCATTCAGTATGCCTGCGGTGACCTAGAAGCCGACGCCACCCCAAGCGCCAAACTCGGCCTCCTACCCAAGCCAGTTAAATAGTTACCCTATCATATAAATACCGATGCCAGAAGTGCTAAAAGCACGGCATAGCTCAGCCTGGTTCATGAATAATATATAGAATTCGAGTGCTGAATACACCCCATAACTGAGCCTAGTTTATTAGACAAACCGAGTGCTGAAAGCACGGCATAGCTGAGCCTAATTCGTCAGAACTAGGTTTTGGGAAATCTAACTCCATTGCGAGTTCTGAAGGAACGGCATAAATACTTATGCCATACCTTCGGCATTCCTATGTCTTACCACACGAGAGCCCCAAGGCTCACGCCTTGGGCTTTATTATTTCATGCCTTCAGCATTCAAGACAAGTGATGTTCAAACGCCACTACATAGTCTAACTCATTAGCAAAATCGCGTGCTGAAAGCACGGCATAACTGAGCCTGGTTCGTCAGAACTAGGTTTGCGAAATCTAACTCCATTGCGAGTTTTGAAGGAACGCCATAAATTCCTATACCATACCTTCGGCATTCAATGCATGGCCAACAACCCTAACCCAAGGCTCACGCCTTGGGCTTTATTATTTCATGCCTTCAGCATTCAAAACAAGTACTGATCAAACGTCATAATACAGCCTGACTCGCCTGAGGCTCACGCCTTTAATTCTTCTGAAGCAAATTTCATAAACTCAATTAAATTCCCAAACACTTGTTAAGAACCTCGCTCTTCATGTTAATCAAGTTTTTAGAAAGATGATAACATTTAAAGAGAGACAAACATGTATAAAAAAATCGGAATTATTGGCTTTGCCCTCAGCCTCTGTAGCTCAATTTTTGCGGCTCCCGCAAACGCTCCTGACTTTTCTAAAAAGCAAGGCTCGCAAGATCCCCTCGTACGTCAGCGCACACATGCTGAATCAATGAAAGAATTTGAAGTCCAAGACAAATATAGCCTCGAACTCGTCGCTGGTGATGATATGCTCTCCGAGCCGACGCTTTGCGTTTGGGATGGCAATGGCCGCATGTATGTGGCTCAATTCGAAACCTACATGCAGGATGTCGATGGCAGCGGCAAGTACGACAAGGTCAGTCGTGTTTTACGCTTAGAAGATAGCAATGATGACGGCATCATGGACAAGCGTACAGTCTTTGTCGATAAAATGATCCTCCCCCGCATGATCCTTCCTTTAAAAGATTCTGTTCTCATCGGTGAAACCAATACTCACGACATCTATGAATACTGGGATACGAATAATGATGGCATTGCCGATAAAAAAGAAATCTGGTATGAAGGCGGAAAACGCGGTGGCAACTTAGAGCACCAGCCCAGTGGTTTAATCTGGGCAATGGACAATAATATTTACACAAGCTACAACCAACACGCCTACCGCTACACCGATGGTACAGTTAAAAAAACCATGACCGCCGGTAATCGCGGCCAATGGGGTTTAACTCAAGATAACTTGGGTAAAGTCATTTATGCTGATGCGGGCGCAGGTATTGGCCCCGTTCACACTTTATTCCCCAACGTCTACACAAAATGGGATCCTAAATGGGTTCGCGATCAAGGTTTCAAATCTATGTGGGGTATAGATCGCGTTTGGGATGCTCAAGGTGGTTTTAACTCCATGCGCGAAAATGGCGAACTCAAGAGATTTACCGACACCTGCGGCCAGGCAGTTTTTCGCGGTGACCGGCTCCCACAAGAGATGGTAGGTGAACTCTTCTTTAGTTCTCCTGTTGGACGTTTAACTCGTCGTACTAGCTTCAAAAAGGATGCCATGGGACGCCGTATCATGACCAATGCTTACGGCGAACAACAAAAGGAATTCATCGCCAGCACCGATGCTAACTTCCGTCCAGTCAATGCTGCTACGGGGCCCGATGGCACGCTTTATATTGTAGATATGCACCGCGGTATCATCCAAGAAGGACAATGGGTGCCAAAAGGATCTTTTGTACGAAAAGCTATTGAGTACTACGGACTCGAGAAAAACATCAAACACGGACGTATTTATCGCGTTCGTCACCCTGACTACAAACCAAATGACAAGAAACCTCGCATGCTTGAAGAAAGTCCTGCGCAATTGGTCAAGCACCTGTCTCACCCTAACGGCTGGTGGCGTGATGAAGCGCAAAAACTCATCATTCTCCATGGAGATCGTTCAGTAATTCCAGCTTTACAAAAAATTGTTGCCTCAGGAAAATCTCACCTCGGACGCCTCCATGCCCTTTGGACACTTCACGGTTTTGATGCAATTACACTGCCTTACCTCCAAAAACTCTACAAAGATAAAGATGTGAATATTCGTTGTGCAGCTATTCGCATGACTGAACCCTACTTTCATGAAGACATGTCAGTATTAAAAGGTCTTCGCGGACTTATCAAAGACAGTCATCACGACGTTCATATTCAACTCATTCTCTCTATGTCGACTAAAGTCACACCTGACACCCGTAAGTTTGCGGAAGTATTGATAAAAACCCAAGCCAGCAATGATTACCTCGCGGAAATCGACACCGAACTCAACAAAACCTATTTCGAAGAAATCAAACGTCAAAAAGCTCTTGCGGCTTTCGCAGAAGAAGAGCGTGAACTCATGGATGCAGGTTCCAAACACTACGCAGCACTCTGTGCCTCTTGCCACGGCCTAAAAGGCGAAGGCATGCCCGCAGGACAGGCCATGATGGCTCCAGCCTTTGTAAACAACCCGCGCGTTCTTGGCGACAAGGGGATTTTAGCTCATATTGCACTCAATGGCTTTACTGGTCCAATTGATGGAAAAACTTATGCGGGTGGCGTCATGATGGCACTCAAGACGAATGATGATAAATACCTCGCTTCAGTACTGACCTATATTCGCAATAGCTGGGGCAACAAAGCTCCTATGATTAGCCCAAAGGAAGTCGCAAAAATTCGTAAAGAAACAAAATCGAGTGATGGCCCCTATAACGAACAAAGCTTACGCAAAGTCATGCTCAAATCTGGCGATGATATTAAACTCTGGAAACTCTCAGCTAAAAAAGGGGAGAAACACTTGAGCAACCTTCAGGATGATGACAAGAAAAATACCTATGCCACAAAAGCGCAAATAAAAGCTGGCTTTTATGTTCAGGCTGAATTCCCTCATGAAAGACGTATTTCGAAAGTTACCCTCATGGCGAAAGGTGGAGATTTCCCTCTTAGTCTGAAAGTCGAAATCTCTAAAGATGGTAAATCGTGGACGACTGTGGCGGATAAAGTTCCTGGCAAGCGTAAAACCGTAATCAGCTTCCCGGAAACGATTGCCGTAAAAGTTAAAATCACTAGCCTCGAAGACAAGAAATCTTGGTGGCAACTGTACGACATAATCATCCCCGCACCTTCCAAGTAATTCTCGTACTCCACTCATATCATAAGCCCCACATCATCATGTGGGGCTTTTTGCGCTTTGATCTATTGATAGAGTCCCGTTGTTTCTGTAAATTGGTGTTGACCAATTTTAGTTAAACAGATAGATAAACTCTTTTTGTAGCTATCCAGGTTTCATCTAATTCCATAAGAATAGCGGATGCTAATCTAAGAAGTGAAGCTTCATTTGGGAATATAGATACGGTTCTAGTTCGCCTGAGAATTTCTCGATTCTGTCTTTCAACCATATTGGTCGTTCTCAGTTTTGTCCAACAAGAACGCTCGAGATCGAATACAGAAAAGCCTTCAGGAAGTGCAGATTCCATCCATTCAGATAAATGTGAAGCCTTTTCTTCATACTTTAAGCAAGTAAGCTTTAAAAGCCTTTCAGCCTCAAGCTTTGAAGGTGCATTAAAGATATCTCTAATATCTTGAGCTACTTCTGAGCGCATAGCTTTCTTAGGGACATAAGCACCAGCATTTTGCTGTAAGTGAAATTGACATCTCTGCCATGGGATAGAACCAAATACAGTCTTTAACGCTGCTTTTAGGCCCGAATGACTATCACTGGTAATCATCTTGAGGCCATGGAGTCCTCGAGCATTCAATGACAGAAAAAAGTTCCTCCAATGAACTTCCGCTTCACTTAAAGAAACACTTGTTCCGAGGACTGAACGTTTTCCTGATTCATCTATTCCATAGGCAATAAGTAAAGCACAATCTCGAACAGTCTTATCTACTCTAACCTTCTCGTATCTCGCATCCACCAAAAGATAAGAATATTTACCTAAAGGACGGTTGCGCCACTTTTCTAAACTCTCATCTAGCTCAGTTACCACACGGGATACCTGTGATTTACTTACAGATAGACCACATATTTTCTCTAAAAGTTTAGTCACCTTTCTAGTCGATGTCCCCTGAATATAACTCTCTGCCATAGCTGTCATTAAAGCTCGTTCACTTCGCAAGCCTTTCTCCAAAGAACTTGGATAAAAATCAATTTCACCTCTGACTTGAGGGATATTAAGCTTCATTGCTCCAAGTCGAGTGTTTACAGTTTTATTTTTATAGCCATTAGCATAACCCAAGCGACTTTCATTACGTTCATATGGATCAGCTTCAAGAGAATTACTTCTCTCCACTTTCATCGCTTCATTTAATAAAACTCTCATCGCTTCAAGCATTCCGCTTTCGCCGTTTTCTGTAACTTGTTGGATCATTTCTAATAAGACGCTACTGTTTTCTTGTGTAGAGTGGTGCATAATAATTCCTTGTGGGTTGTTTTGGTACAACACCACTCTGCATCTTCTTTACCCCGAGTTACAAACAACTTCCTCAATTTCGCTCCGACGAGAAAGTTCCCATTCTCGCGAAGTCTCGGAAGCTATTCATAACTCTTAAAGTAGAGCAATAGCAGAATTTACAGAAAATTTGGGACACTACCGATCTATTGCCACATAGCCATAATCTCCCTAACGCCCAAAGAGTCATTATTCATTACTGTTGAATCCTTATTTACTATCAAAAAATATCATTTTCCTTGTTAAGAAAATATCTTTCTTAGTTAATCAAGTTTTCAAACACACTCGCTTAACTACAAAAGGTTCATTTATGTTATTACAGAGACTGCTCATTCTTAGTTTATTACTCTTAGGTTTCAATGGCTTTTCAAATAAATCCGAAAGACCAAATATTATACTCATCACCGCAGACGATTTGAGCTGGGACTCACTAGGTTGCATGGGGAATCCCATCGAAGGTTTAACACCGAACTTGGATAAAATGGCTTCGGATGGACTCATTATTGAACACTGCTTTATTTCTACACCCATTTGCGGACCTTCTAGAACGGCTTTATATACAGGGCGTCACCCCCATACGAGCGGCTATATGGGCCACGGAGTTCAACCTCCCACTTGGTGGAGAAAAAATGGCGGTAAGTTCCCCAAGAAATCCATCACTTCAGAACTGCATAAGTCAGGTTATTTGACCGGCATTGTGGGAAAACACGGTACTTCAGTTTGTAAGTTTGATGAAAAATTCTGCGACTATCAGCAAACCGGTTTTGGCCGCGACCACAATAAATATTCCGCTTTTGTGAAGGATTTCCTAGCTCGAGCAAAAAAAGAAAATAAACCTTTCTATTTAGCGGCCAATACCCACGACCCCCATCACTATTGGCCCCGTAGTAAAGGAGAAAATAAACGCTGGTTTGATCAGGGCATGCGCACCACGGACTGGAAAGCTTATGAAAATGGCAAACCTTACCCTGACCCTTTAACTCAATACAAGCCGGAGGAGATTGTTCTCCCCGCATCATACCCAGATGATATTAACTTCAAAAAAGAGGCGACACTTTATTTTGACGGCGTCAACCGCATGGATCAAATTATTGGTGGCATCCTCAAAGAGTTAGACGAAAGTGGTATGGCTGACAACACACTAGTGATCTTTTTATCGGATCATGGCATGCCTTGGCAAATGGGTAAGTGGTCGCTTTATCCCTCGGGAACTCGCACACCACTCCTCATGCGTTGGCCAGCACAAATCAAGCCTGGAAGAAGAGAAAAGAATGCGATTGTTTCTGCGGTGGATATTGCCCCAACCCTAGCTGAGATTTGTGGAATCAACGCTATCAAAGCCACTGATGGCAAGTCTTTTGCGGACCTCGCAAAAACTGAAAACTCCAAGTGGAATCGCAACTTTGCCTTCAGTACTTTTAATTACATGAACAATAATAAACCACAAGATCAATTGGCACCTGAATACTCCACTGACCTCTATCAAAAAACCGAGCAGTACCGCCCTTCTAGAGCTTTGAATAACACGCGCTTTTCCTATGTTTGGAACGGCTGGGCAGATGGTGATGCTCAACTACCGAAGCAAATGGGTGGCGCCGTTAGCCACCTCTTAAATAAACACTCAAAAAATCAACTCGACAAAAATTACCCCGATTACAAAAAGCGTGCGAAATTCATGAAATTCCGCGCTCCCGAAGAACTCTATGATATCGTCAAAGACCCTGGCTGCAGAAATAATTTAGCGAAGAATCCTGAATACCGTCCTGTCCTCGAAAAGATTCGCAAAAATATGATCCAATTATTGAAAGAAACTCAGGATCACGAATTAGAGAACTATGTGAACTCACTCTAGAATTCTTTTATATTCATCGAATAAATAAATTAAAAGTCCTATAATTCATAAGCTAAATGAAGCTCAGGACTTTTATGTCAAACTAAGGATTCCAAAAAGCTCTCTAGGCCAGCTTTTTGAGCTCATAATATTTGTAGATCCAGTGATGAAGCCGTACTTTATATGAATTCAATTTAGCTAACAAAATCGAGGTCTTGAAGTCTGATGAGTAATGAATGGGTCACCCGCCAAACGCTGCTTTTGCGAGCTAAAAACCCCGATGATCATCAAGCTTGGGAAGAATTCATTTCCTACTACAAAGATTTTATTCAGGTACTCATTTACAAACTGAGGTTTTCTGGAAAAGATACTGATGATCTGACCCAAATGATTTTATTGAGCCTCTGGAAAGATCTCGCCAAATATGATAAAGAAAAAGCTTCCTTTCGCAACTGGATGGGAGCCGTCATTCGCAACACCACACTCAATTATTATCGCAAGCAAGCCAACCAGGCCAAACGCGACGCCGAAAAAATGAATGAGTACATTGACTCCACCCCGCCCTCTGAACTGGACCTAATCATTGAGAAAGAGTGGAAGTCCTATATTTGTGACCTGGCCTTTGAAAAAATGAAGTCGCTCTTTTCGGGTAATGCCATCGACGTTTTTGATCTCTCGATGCAGGGCTTAAGCTCGGAAGAAATCGCCGAAAAACTCAATTTGAAAAAAGACTCGGTCTACGTTTTAAAAAACCGCGTCAAAAAGAAATTCATGGATGAAGTCCGCGTCCTCGTGACGCAATTAGAATATTAAATTCTCCATGCAGAAATCGACCACCATCAACCCAGAGAATACCAAGACAGATAACCTACTCTCTCTTTTTGACGATGCTCTCGATGACCAGTCTTCTGAATCAACTCCTAGCAGCCCCCTTTTTGAAAGTCTTGAAGTCATTCGCAAACGCTACTTAGATCCTGAACCCATCAATGCTGGTGGCATGAAAAAAATCTACCGCGTTTTTGACTCTGTCGCCGGTCGTTATATTGCCATGGCAAAATTGCACGAACACGCAGAGCAAGAACACTACGACCCCTTTATTTGCGAAGCTCGCATAACTGGTCTCCTCGAACACCCCAACATCATGACCATTCACGACTTGGGCATCGATAGCGACAACACGCCCTTTTTTACAATGGAATTAAAAGATGGCGACAATCTAGAGAAAATTCTCATTGCTAAACACAAGGAAAAAAATGACTACCTAGATAAATATCCGCTCAATTCCCTTCTCGAAATCTTCATTAAAATTTGCGACGCCATTGCCTTTGCGCACTCAAAAGGGGTCATTCATCTCGATATCAAACCCGATAATATTCAGGTGGGTGAATTCGGTGAAGTACTCGTCTGCGATTGGGGCTTGGCAAAAATCATTGGAGGCAAGGAAATTTCGGGGGATAACGAGCTCTTTAAATCAGATTGGCTCAACAACATGACCCTTACGGGCCAGGTCAAAGGGACGCCGTCGTATATGGCTCCCGAACAAATTACAAAAGATATGGAAAAGAGTACAAAAACTGACATTTATTCACTAGGTTGCTTACTCTATACAATCCTCACAAATCGACGCCCCCTAGAAGGTGACACTCAAGATATTTTAGAAAAAACACTCCTTGGGAAAATCACTCCTGCAATTGAACGTGCGCCAGAACTCAACATACCCGAAAGTTTAAACGCCGTTGTACTCAAGGCTATGGCCGTAAATCCTGACGATCGATACAATTCTGTATTAAAATTGCGCGATGAAGTCCATGCCTACCTCGCTGGTTTTGCCACCGATGCCGAAAATGCCACCATGTTGAAGTCCATGAAGCTTCTCTATCAACGCAATAAATCGCTCTGCCATTTATCTTTTTTGTTTCTCTCGATTTTAGTTTTTTTAACGGCTCAATTCATCTACAATCTAAATGAAAAAACTTCTCAAGCGATTGCCGCTAGAACTGAGGCTGAAAAAGCTAAAACCCAAGCCGAGAAGTCGGAACAAGAAGCCACGGAAGCCCAAATCCAAGCCGAAGAGCTCTTACTCGTTTATCAAAATGAACAAAAGCGCGTCGCCGCCCTCAACGCCCAAAAAAGCTTGGTGCGCCCCTCTAATTTTGAGAGTATTGATTATAGAAATCCTATTGAAAGTGTCCAGCAAAAAATTGCCAATTTTGAATCTCGTAATACGGGTGCGTCACGCAATAATATTCTAAGCGAGTACTACTTTATCACACAAGATTTTAAAGCCGTTATTGAATTAAACAAAGATAGCAATCCAAGACTGTCGCTTTTTAAATTCTCTAAGAATTACGTGAAAATCAAGAAAAATACTGATGGCTTGTTGCCCATAAAAGATTTCATTAAACTATTTAAAAGCTTTAATCACCGCAATGAAATTTTCATGGAAAAAGTCATGGTCTATGATGCGGCTTTGAGAACTGACATGAGCTCATACGATCAAATCGTCGCCCATATGATCGCGACCAGAAATGGCGATTCAAAAAATGGTAAATTCGTCTATTCCGTTAAAGATTTTTCTTTGCGCTTAAGAGGCTCAGAATTCAAAATATTAGGCACACGAAACATGAGGAATCATCGCAATTCTATGCTAGCTCCCCTTAAGATAAAAACACTCGATATTAGAGAAACCCAAATACATGATCTAAATCAACTACGAGGACTTAATGAACTCGAAGTTATTGATCTACGCAAAACGCTCGTGAGTGATTTGTCTCCGCTCAATCAATTACCCGCTTTGAAACAAGTTATTATTTCATCAAAACAATTTCTGCCCAAACAACTCAAACAGCTCGACCCAAAGGTTGAACGACTGATTAAATAAAAATCAGATCAGTGTCCTCGGCACCTTGACTTGGCTCCCCTTTCTGCGCTTCACCACTTAGGCAATGCGCAGCTAAAGAAACCAGTAATACCTACAGTAATTTCATCGAACAGGGCTGAATTATTTAATAAAGCAGGCGTCTGCCCATACGGCGTGATCACCATCGGGCTTACCATCTTTACCCGCAGCAACGATGAGTTTAATTTCCTTTGCAGAAGAAACGTCTATATCCACAAATTTAGCTGGATCACCTTTGAACACATCACCACTTTTATAGGCAACTTTTCCATCCACATGCACTTCAAATGCTGTAAAGGTATCGTGTCCGCTATCCGCATGTCCTACTTTACTATAAAAACGTTTGTAGCCTTTCCCGGCAATATCGTAAACGATCTCACTATGCGCGTGGGTCCAAATACCTTTTTTGTATTTCACTTTGCCGATACTCAGGTTTTTATCTTGTTTGAGTTCACCCCAACCAGTTTTTGCGGACTTCGCATCTTTGAACTTAATATAATGACGTTTATCAAGGGGGTATTGATCGATGTCACCCATTCCAGGTCCACGAATTTCTAAACCTTCTAATTGCCACCACTTATTTTTATCTTCGAGACAGGTGAGACGGACCTTTTTAGCTATGACCATGGGGAAAGAAATCATTGTCGCGTTTTGTCCCTTCACTTTATCAGCCACAGTTTTCCAAGTCTTGCCATCTTCTGAAACTTCTACCTTCACTGACTTGGCAAAATCACCACCTTTAGCCTTAATGAAAACTTTGAAGATATTGCGCTGATGAGGAAATTCCGCCTCAATCCACATACCCGTTTTCATTGATGCTTTGCTGGCATAAGTCGTTTTCGGATCTCCATCTTGTAAGTTCGCAAGCAGGTCGACTTTGTGGCTCGCATTGAGTTTCCATAAACGAATATCACCGCCAGAATTTAAGCTCAATTCGCGTAGAGTCTTCTCCGTGTACGGAGCCGTAACTGATTCACTTTCTTTACGAACTACTGCCACTTCATCCTCGGTAATCATATCCGCTTTGTTACCAAAACTATTGCGAATATACGTTAATACAGAAGCAATGTATTGATCATTATTTGCTTTCAGGCCCATCATCATTCCACCCGCATAAGTTTTCCCATCTATGGGACCGGTAAAGCCATGCAGAGTGATACGAGTTAAAATTGCTTTATCACCCAAGATTCGTGGATTTTGGAGAAAGGATGGTGCCATTAGACCTTGCCCCGCCTGCATACCTTTAGCATCTGTTCCGTGACAGGTAGCACAGAGTGCATCAAAATGTTTCTTGCCCTCATCCATCAAAGCCGCTTCTTTGGCATTGAGTTTTGCAAGATCCGCAAGGCGTTTTTGCTCATCAAAGTAAGCTTTATTGAGTTCTTCATCAATTTCTACTAAATAATCATTACTTGGGTTCGCTTTGATGACCGCTTTTGCTAAAGAACGCGTTTCTTCAGTAACTTTAGTCGAGGCCGTGAGCATAAGCTGGATAAGTACTTCCTTTGCAGGATCTTTCACAAGACTTTTGAGTGCGTAAATATTTTTGATATCCTCTTGGAAATAAGGTTCAGTCATGCGAATGGCCGCTGCACGTACATGCGGACTCTTATCCTGGTAAACTTCTTGCAGGTAAGCTAAGTCAATCAAACCCAAGCCTTCTAGAGTCCAAAGCGCGTGTAAACGAGCGAAGTCAAACTTGTGGTTAGCGACTATTTTCTTTAGGGCTGGGGCCACTGATTTATCACCACTCAAAACGATCAATTTTTGAGCTTCGTCACGCCACCAACCATTTGCATGAGTGAGGTGTTTGACGAGCTGTGCAGGAGTTTCTTCCAGCATGCGAGGTTTTTTGTCATTGGGTTTAAAATCTTTGTGACGCACACGGTAAATACGACCATTCCCAACATTTTGATCCAAGCCATAAAACTCAATCGACTTACGGATAAAGGAACCCTTGGGAACCCATTGACCCTCTTGGATAATGCCTCTGTGCATATCAACCAAATAGAGTGTCCCATCTGGTCCTGTGGCTGAATTAACAGGACGAAAATTAGCATCAGTTGAGGCAATAAATTCCTTTTGATCGTAGGCATTGTGCAAAACCTGACGGCCTTTGTCATCAACTTTAAAAGTCGCTCGACGAGTTAAACGCCCTACTGGAGTACTAAAAATCAGTTCGCCTTGCATCTCCTCTGGAAGACGGTCTCCGCGAAAAACTGCCTGACCACAAGTGTCAGTAAAACTTTTCACACTACCATTCGAGTGCATTGCACCCATACCACCTTGAGCATCAAAGACTTGACTAATACCCCAAACATTTCTAAAACCGTCTGCTCGTACCCACTTAGGATCCCACTTTGTGTAAATATTTGGGAACAATGTATGAACCGGTCCTACTCCAGCTCCCGCATCTACAAATATAACTTTACCATAATTATCTTGCGTGAGTCCCCATTGACCGCGATTGCCTTTGGTTTCAACCTTTTTCACTGAGCCATCTGTGTAGCGATAAGCATGCTGATTGTAAGTTGTATAAATGTTGTTGTCCATTGCCCAAATCAAGCCAGTGGGTTGGTGTTCCAGGTTACCTCCGCGCTTTCCACCCTCATACCAAATCTTCTTTTTATCAGACACTCCATCGTCATTGGTATCAAAGTATTCATAAATATCATTAGTGTTAGTTTCACCAATAAGTACTGAATCTTTTAGTGGTAGAACCATTCGTGGTAAATTAAGCTTGTCAGCAAATACCGTTCGTTTATCCATAATACCATCATCATTAGTATCTTCTAAACGAAGAACTCGACTTACTTTATCGAATTTACCAGATCCATCCACATCTTGCATATAAGTTTCTAACTGCGCCACATACATGCGACCATTGCCATCCCATACACACAGAGCTGGCTCATAAAGCATGTCATCACCCGCGACTAACTCGAGGCTATAGTTGCCCTGGATTTCAAACTCTTTCATACTGTCTTTTTCGCTACGCTGACGAACGAGTGGGTCTTGAGTTCCTTTTTTCGGTGGCAAAGCGTAAAGCGGCTTTGATTTCGAAGAGGTATCCACATCGATTTCACCCAAGACAAAACGCATGCCCTCGACCCACATTTTGAGCATGTCTTTATTCCAATAAATGTGATGATTATGCCCTGGGCTCGAGACAAAAACGCGACCTTTTCCAAAGTCCTTCACCCAAACCATGGCATAGTCATTATCCTCTCTTTTCATACCTCCGCGTTGATTTTGAAATTTTGACATATCGATGGAAATCAAAACTCGATTATCCTTGCGATCAAAATTCTTGTATTGATAAAGCTCATCATTGAGTTCAAAGCTTTGTTCGCCATTAAAAATATTGGCTACAATCGGGTGTGTCGGATCTTCATTACAAAGGCAATAAGTACCTTCGTGCCCCCATGGATGACCATCAAAATCACCACCCGTCATTTTTACATACTCTGGCCAGCCTCCATCAGTGGCTGCGTGAACCGCAAAAAGTCCACCGCCATTTTTCACAAAATCTACGAGCTCTTTACGTTTGAGAGGATCTGTAATCCCCTTCTCCATTTTAGTCGTATTATTAAGGTAAAGTGCATCGTATTTTGCGAGGTTCGCAGCGGAGAGGTCTTTGACATCATCACTAAAATCTACCGTAAACATCCCCGTTTTATCCCCCATCACCTGAATCATTTTTTTCGCAGTTTTGATTGATGAATGGGGAAAACCATAGGGTTTAGAAAAACAAAGTACTTTATACTTTTTCTTAGCTGCAACACTGCCTGGCATTGCTTCTTTAATATTAGCTAATTCTTCTTCTGCTGAAAGCTTGGCCGCATCTGCGACATTCGAAAAAGCCATTACTGAACAAGCTATGAGCACACTAACTTTCTTATACATCTCTTTTCCTTTTTCTAAAAGATTTAATTAACATAAATTATATATTCCAGCCTTTATGAAAATTACAATTAATTACGTAATAATATTTATTTAATACCGTAAAATATATTTTCACATTAATTTTTTTATTAATTATTACTAGAATTAAATACCAATTCGCACTTAAAACAAGTATAAAGCAAGAAAATATGTAAAATATTACGTAATTTATTTTGAATATTACTTTTTGTTACATATATTAAAAGTAATTTCAAAAACTATTCAGGAGATCACATGACCTTAACAACTTACAACGAAGCCCTCGAAAACTTCAAACACAGCATTGCTGAAGTAAACTTTAAAACTCAACAAATTCAATTTTGTGGTGTTGGTGAAAAAGATGTTTATAACATAACTGCACCTTTTGAATGCTCAGGTAAAACAGTTATTGGCGGTCGCGTAGAAAGTCGCGACAGTGAGCATTCACAAGTTTTCTTCTTCGAAGAAGTTAATGGTGTATGGACGCCTATTCCTGGCGCACAAACTTTTAATTTACAAGACCCGTTCTTCACACGTGTTGGCGATGAACTCATTGTAGGTGGTGTTGAAATTTTCCCTGCTCCTTGTGGAACACCCAACAAACTTTCTTGGCGTACCATCTTTTACCGAGGCAAAGACATCTATTCTTTAGAGAAAATGTTCCAAGGGCCAGAACACATGAAGGACATTCGTGTTGTGGAATTAGCTGACGGACGTATTGGTGTCTTCACACGTCCACAAGGTGAACGCGGTGGCCGTGGCAAAATTGGTTATACCCAAGTTAATCAGCTCAGTGAGCTCACGGAAGAATGCATCAACCAAGCCGAACTACTTGAGCAATTCCACGATGACGAATGGGGTGGTGCTAATGAGATCCATTTATTGAGCAACGGCAAATTAGGTGTTTTAGCCCACATCGCAAAATTCAGTTCCGACGAGAGCACGCGTCACTACGCCGCATGTGCCTTCCTCTACGACCCCAAAAGTAACGAGTACTCAAAAGTAAAAATGATTGCTTGCCGCGAACTCTTTAACGAAGGCGCTGCTAAGCGTCCTGACCTGCAAGATGTGATTTTCTCTGGTGGACTCAAGCGTTTAGGCAATGGCCGCGCGGTTCTTTATGCAGGTGCAGGCGACGCTGAAGCTCACTGGTTAGAAATTGCTGACCCTTTCACTGAGTGGGAACAAAACTAAAAGTTTAAACTAATTCGGTCAGCCCCCTCTTTTGCGGGCTGACTTTTTTTTGTCTACAGCACTTCATCAGCTACATTAATGCCATTAGACAACATCGTTCTTATTCAATTTCATAATCCCCAATTTATAAGGAGCCATGAATGCACTTGGTTTTCCAAAAATTCTCTAGCCTTTTACTCAAAAAAACGACCCTTGCCTTGAGCTTGGGTCTCGCTTTCAATTGCTTTGCGGATTCCGCAAAAAATGAAAACTCCTGCGAGCTCTCTCCGCAGATTCACATCCCTTTGATTAAACGCATGCCCAATTTTCCCGAGCCCTATCACATGCGCGATTGGCAAAAGGTCACTCATGATTTTGATAGCTTTCTTTACGATCTCGACGCTAAAGGTGAACACCTACCTTTAATGAAAGTCCTTCCCAATGAACTCAATCCTAATAGTGATGAAAAAGCTTTTGGTTTCACCTCTTATGTGGGACCTATTGAAAAGCATCAACATTCTTTTGAAGCGATCGCAGTTATCGGCAATGTACTCAGCGCCACTTTTGCAGGAATTGATAAGAGCAAGGGCGAATACAACTGGGTAGAAATGTGTCAGCAGTACTTTAACAAGGGCAATGGTCGCAATTTAGTACTCAATATGATGGATACTGACTACGACTCCTTTTGGTACACCGTTTTCCCCCACATCCTTTTTTACTCCTTAACGGATCGTTACCCAAATACGGGTGAAATGGATGAAATCATGAAAATAACTGCCGACAAATGGTATCAGGCCGCATATATAATGGGCGGCAGCGACAAAGCTACGGGCTTTAACTTCACTTATTTTGACTTCGACACAAATCAACCCAAATACAATAACACCTGGCGTGAACCCGATAGTGCCGCAGGCATTGCCTGGCTAATGTACTCGGCCTACCTCAAATTTGATGATGAAAAGTACCTCAAGGCCGCCCAATGGTGCCTCCAAGATTTGGACGACAAACTCCTCAAAGAAAACCCCTATTATGAAGTTCAACTTCCCTTTGGAGCTTACACCGCAGTTCGCATGAATGCGGAGAAAGGAACACATTATGATGCCAGTAAATTGATCAACTGGTGCTTCGAGCACTCAAGTGAAGTTCGCGGGGATATGGGTGTCGTTTATAAAAGATGGCTGGATCATGACTGCCACGGCCTCGTAGGCTCACTCAACCGCCTTCCCTGGAGAGATCGAGAAGGTGGCTACGCTTTCGCCATGAATACTTTTGCCATGGCTTGGCCCTTTGTGTCGATGTTGCGCTATGATGATCGCTATGCCGATAGCATCGGTAAATGGATACTCAATGCCGCCAATGCCTCACGACTCTTTTATGGAGGCTTTCATCCCCCAGAGCGCCAGTCTTCCCCCGAATGGAAAGAAGATAAAAATAATGCCGTAGCCTACGAGGGCCTACGCCAAAAATGGGACAAAGATGAAGAGCTGTTTGCGAGTGGAGATGCCGTCAATCATAATTGGGGTTACGCTACAGATCACGGCCTCTACGGATCATCTTATGTGGGCGTCTATGGCGGTATCATCAAAAAAACGAATCAGAAGTACATCCTCCAACTCGATTGTTTAGCGACCGATGTCTTCTCCAAAGAAGCCTACCCAACTTATTTGTATTTTAATCCCTACAAAGAAACAAAGTCCGTCAAAATTGAATTGCCCAAAGGAGAATTCGACATTTACGAAACGCGCTCCAATTCATTCCTAGCGCGCAATGTTTCAGGAAGCAGTGAAATCATGATCCCCGCAGACTCATCCATTGTCATCGTCTTGGCACCTGCAAAAGGAAAGTTGACGAAGGATAAGCACAAAACTTTGATCAATGGTATCATTGTCGACTACCGTTAATCCCCTATAAAACGAAAAAGAGCTCGCCAATTTGGTGAGCTCTTTTTTATTGACTAGCAGTCTGTCGGACTTTGAGCTTAGTAACGAAAAACG